>DWXM01000061.1 GCA_019119225.1 Candidatus Nosocomiicoccus stercorigallinarum | reverse complement strand
AATTGACACAAGTTTTTCTTATATTTTAACAATTTACGTTATCCGAGCATTTGGTATGACGCTAGTTAACACACCTGTGATGACAAATGGAATGAACGATCTCCCAAGAGAACTAACACCAGATGGTTCTTCACTCAACTCGATGCAAAACCAAGTGTCTGGGGCTGTAGGGATTGCGCTACTCATTTCAGTTATGCAAGGATATGTGAATTTTAAATTAAGAACGATAGATTATGTGACACCTGAAATTGAAAATGAAATAATGATTCAAGGTATTAACTTAGCATTTAACGTTGGCGCTGTATTTATGGGGCTTGGACTCATTACTGCATTCTTCTTAAAACGCGTCTCAAGTGGCGATATGCTAGATAGTAAATCATTTTCTGCACGACCTGTTGGAGAAGCACGTAAAATAAACCGTAAAGAAGATTAATCTTCTTTACGGTTATTTTTTATCGTTCAGCAATTCTTTTTACAATTTCAACGATTGTTTTTGAAGCTTTCTCCATATCATCGACTGATGTAAATTCATGTCTACCGTGCATATTTTCTGTACCAGTAAATATATTTGGTGTCGGTAATCCCATATAAGATAACTGTGAACCATCTGTCCCACCACGTACTGGACGAATAATTGGTTCGATACCTAGTGATTCCATCGCTTCTTTTGCGATATCAACAATGTAAAATTTTGGTTCAATTTTTTCTTTCATGTTGTAGTATTGGTCATTTAATTCTAATAAGACGTTTTCTTCACCATATTTAGATTGGAATTCTTTAACAATTTTTCTCATATGATTTTTACGTGATTCAAAATTATCTTTATCAAAGTCACGAATAATATATTCTAATTCTGTTTCATCTGTTGACCCGCTAATATTTAATAAATGGAAGAAACCTTCATATCCTTCACTATGTTCAGGTGTATCTAATTCGTCAAACTCTAATACAAATTTTGAAGCGATTGTGAGACTATTTACCATTTTACCTTTAGCAGTACCTGGATGAATATTTTTACCTTTAATAATCACTTTAACCCCTGCAGCGTTAAAGCTTTCATACTGAAGTTCGCCAACTGGTCCACCATCAATCGTATACGCAAAATCTGCATTAAATTTCTCAACATCAAACTTATGAGGACCACGACCGATTTCTTCATCTGGTGTAAATGCAACTCGAACGTCACCATGTTTTATATCACTATTTAAAATTTCTTCAGCTGCAGTGACAATCGCAGTAATCCCTGCTTTGTCGTCCCCACCTAAAAGTGTTGTCCCGTCAGTTGTAATAAGTGTATGACCATAATAGTTTTTTAAATTCGGAAAATCTTTTTCTTTCATGACGATGTCGTTTTCTTTATTTAAAATAATGTCTCCACCATTATATTTAACGACTTGTGGATTTACATTTGTCCCTGTAAAATCTGTTGCAGTATCGACATGTGCTAAAAATCCAACAGTTTCTGCGTCGACGTTTCCTGGAATAGTTGCAAATAAATATCCATTATCGTCTAACGTAATTTCTTTTAAACCTAACTCTTCTAATTCATCTTTTAACATATTTAAAAGATCCCACTGCTTACTTGTCGATGGCGTTGTTTCACTTGATGCGTCAGACTGTGTATCTACTTTAGCGTAGCGAATCAGTCTTTCTGTTAATCTTTCTTTCATGAAATTCCTCCTTTTAAACTATTATATCGAATTTTTAAAATCCTGAATCAAACTTAATATTGTTTTTCTCATTATATTTTTCAATACTTAAGTCGATTAACTTATCGAGTAATTCACTATAAGGAATACCACTTTCTTCCATCAGTTTTGGATACATTGAAATCGATGTAAATCCCGGTAACGTATTAATTTCGTTGACGATCACTTCTCCAGACTCTGTTAAAAATACGTCGACTCTTGCATAACCTAGGCAATCTAACGTACGATACGTATTTTCAGCGACTGATCGGATTTTTGTCGTTTCGTCTTCCGTTAATTTTGCTGGAATAATTAATGTCGCACCGTCGTCTGTTAAATATTTTGACTCATAATCATAAAAGTCAACGTTAGAGACGATTTCTCCAGGAACTGACACTGCTAACTCATCATTACCAAGTACAGACACTTCAATTTCTCTACCGACAATCGCCGCTTCGATAAGTACTTTTTCATCAAAATCGAAAGCACTATTTAAAGCGCTATTAAATTCTTTTTCATTATTTACTTTACTTACACCAACAGATGACCCTTGGTTCGCTGGCTTTATAAACATCGGTAAACCGAGTGCTTCTTCGATTAGATTATAGTCGACCGCTGATTTTTCGTAGCGATGAACGACAACACCATCTGCCACTTGAATGTGATGATAATCTAATAGACGTTTTGTAACATCCTTATCCATCGCGACAGCACTACCTCTTGTGTCACAACCAACATAGGCAACGTTCGCACATTCAAGTAATCCTTGAACGTTGCCATCTTCACCGTACGTCCCGTGGAGTACTGAAAAAATTGAATCGAGTTTGATATTTGTCGTTTCAGTCTCAAATTGTTGACCAGGGACAACTTTCATTGTTTCCTTGTTTTCGACTAACGTTAAGTCAATTTCAGAGAGGTCTGTCGTTGTCACCCACTCACCTGTTTTTAATACGTGAATTAAGCGCACATTGTATTTCTCTTTGTCTAACGCATCTAATACACTTTTTGCTGATCGTAGGGATACTTCATATTCAGTGGATTTTCCACCATAAATTAAACCAATATTTAACTTTTTCATATTTAAACGTCCTTTATAATAAAATCGTCTATATTTTAGCATAAACAATATTTCTAAATCATCTAATTTTAAGTTTAGACTATTTTTAATATGATATACTTTTTGTATTACATTATAAAGGAGAACTGTCATGAGGCGATTTTTTTCATATTACAAACCTTATAAAGGATTATTTATGTTAGATTTTTCATCGGCAGTTTTTGTCGGATTACTTGAATTATTATTTCCACTTATTGTGAGTGGTTTTATAGATAACCTACTCCCAACCGGTAACTTTAAACTTATATTTATAGCAACACTCGGATTACTTGCAGTATATATTTTGAATACTTTTTTACAATATATTGTGACGTACTATGGTCACTTACTTGGAACGAATATTGAAAGAGATATACGTAACGACTTATATAGTCACATACAATACTTATCTTATCGTTACTTTGATAATACGAAGACCGGTAAACTATTAACACGACTAACAAATGACCTTATGAATATCGGTGAGATGGCCCATCACGGTCCTGAAGACTTATTTATTGCGATAATGACGTTATTAGGAGCTTTCGGGATTATGTTCTGGATCAACCCAGAACTTGCTATTATATCATTTGTAATCGTTCCACTTATTCTAGTTATTGCAATTTACTTCAACAAAAAGATGACAGTCGCGTTTAGAGAGTTATTCGGACGTGTGTCAGAGTTTAACCATCTTATTGAAGATAAAATCGGTGGTATCCGCCTCGTTCAAGCATTCGCACGTGAAGAAGATGAAATTAAAGCGTTCAAAGAAATTAACACACGCTTTAGGGAAACAAAATTAAAGGCATATAAAATTATGGCTCTAAATAACTCAATTTCTTACATGCTCATGCGTTTTGTGACAGTGTTTATTTTAATTGCTGGTGCGTACTTTGTATTAAACGATAAAATTTCTTACGGAGACTTTGCAGCGTTCATTTTAATTTCTAATATTTTATTTAAACCACTTGAAAAAATTAACGCAGTCATCGAACTTTACCCAAACGGCATCGCAGGATTTAAACACTTTACTGAAACGATGAACGAAGTATCTGATATTCAGGAAAAAGAAAATCCAATTGTTTTAAAAGATACTACAGGTGAAATTAAGTACGAAAACGTTAGTTTCTCCTATGAAGATAAAAAAATATTAAATGATTTATCGTTTGAAGTAAGTAGCGGAGAGACAGTAGCACTCGTTGGCCCTAGTGGTGCAGGAAAAACGACAATCACAAACCTTTTACCACGATTTTACGATATCACGAGTGGCTCAATTAAAATTGATGGCGTCGATATTAAAGAATACTCTTTAAAATCTTTACGAGAAAATATCGGTATCGTTCAACAAGATGTCTTCTTATTTTCTGGCACTTTAAGAGAAAACGTCGCTTATGGTAAACCTAACGCGACAGATGAAGAAATTTACGACGCACTGTATAAAGCACAACTTAAAGATCTCGTAGATAGTTATGAAGACGGTCTCGATACTGTTGTCGGAGAACGTGGGGTTAAATTATCTGGTGGACAAAAACAAAGAATTTCTATCGCAAGAATGTTTTTAAAAAATCCACCAATTCTAATACTAGACGAAGCGACAAGTGCGTTAGACACTGAAACTGAAAGAGAAATTCAATCTGCATTAAATAGACTCGCAGTCGGTCGTACAACGCTTGTTATCGCACATAGACTCGCAACAATAAAAAATGCAGACCGTATTTTAGTTGTAACACCAAATGGTATAGAGGAATCTGGTAGTCACGAAGAACTTTTAGAAAATACTGAAGGAATTTACCGCGCGTTACACGACGCACAGTTTGCTACTCTTTAGATAAAAAAAAGATCCCTTTTAATAAGGGATCGTTTTTTATAACCAAATCGTTTTCTCTTTTTTGTCTGTACGTTTTCTACTAAGCTCTTTTGCATTATCGTTTTCACCGAAAAATATAGCTCCAACGACTTCTTCGTCTTCTTCTATACCTAATGCTGATTTTACTTCTTTACTGTTATAAACAGGTCCAGTTTTCCAAATCGAATCGATCCCCATACTCGTCGCTTGAATGAGCATATTTTCAATCGCAGCACCGACTGCTAATATGTCTTCTTCATATTTTCCACGTGTTTTGTTTTTATTTTTACTATAGACCCCTAAAATAACTGTTGGAGCGACCATCGTTTTACTGACCATTTTCACTTTCATACGTTCAAATTCTTCTTCAGTAATATCTCG
>DWXM01000060.1 GCA_019119225.1 Candidatus Nosocomiicoccus stercorigallinarum | reverse complement strand
TTTTGGTGGTTTTATTTCAGTTAATGCGCGTAAATTCATGACTAAGTCTTTTGCGAATTCGTCGTATTCAACGTTACCTTCTACAATGACCCAGTCGCCTTCATTTAACGCTTCAAATACTCTTGTTTCTTCTTCTTTATTTCCAAAACGTTTAATTTGAATGCTGTCTGTATAGTCGGTAATTTTCATGTTTAAAATCTGTTTTCCGGTACGTGTATGGATGATATCTTTACTAAAAATTGTCCCTTCGAGTCTAACGTTAAACTCTTCATCTTCAATGTTAGACATCGGTCTTACGCCGTCAAATGATAATTTTTTACCGAGTTGTTTAACCACTTTTTCTGGTTCTTTCTCTTCAGCCTCTTTTTGTTTTTTATGTTCATTAATAAGTTTAACTGTATCATCATTTATTTTTTGTTCGAGTTGCTCATCGTTTTTACTCACTGCTTCTACATCGACATCTGTCTCGATTGATGTGATTTTAATTCCGAGCGCTTCATAAGCTTTTATTAAATTTGTCTGTAATTGGCGTTCAAAACATTCTTTTGTCACTTCGCTCGTAAAACTAAACTTTAAAATGCCTTCATTGTAAAAAACTTTTGAGCGGTTAATTTGTCGTTTAAAATTCTCTGACGCATTCGTCATATTCAGTGCATCATTTAAGTATTCGTATACATCACGTGCTTCAAATCTGTCTGCACTGATTTCAATACTCACTTCAGCAATCGACTGAAACGCATGTTTCACTTTTTGAGACAAATTATCAAAAAGCGGTTGATCGATTAACTGATTAAAATGAAGTTTAAATTTCCACAGTCTTTCTTTATCGTCAATAATCACTTTTCTAAGTTCGCCGTCACTAAGTGCTTCATTTTCTTCAACGCCTGCTTGCTGTAAGAGTATTTTAAATTGCTCGTTATAGTTCATAACGCTCCACTCCTAAAAAATAGCGTAAATCTCTCGATTTACGCTGTCTATAATTTATGCATAATATTCTTCGATGAATGACTTTAAGTCTTCGAGTTTAACATCGTGTTTTTCATCACTATTTCTAAATTTCACTTCAACAACGCCGTCCTTAATACCGCGTCCAACAACTACTCTCACTGGAATACCGATTAAGTCTGAGTCATTAAATTTAACCCCTGCACGTTCATCTCTGTCATCGAGTAGTACTTTAAAATCTTTAGAAAGCGAATTGTATAGTGTTTCAGCTGGTTCGACGAATTCATCTTTTTTCACGTTCATCATAACGATGTGAATATCAAATGGCGTGACTGATTTAGGCCACATAATTCCATTGTCGTCGTGATATTTTTCAACAATTGCTGATAAAGTTCTCGAGATACCAATACCGTAGCATCCCATTAATACTGGAACACTTTTTCCTTTGTCGTTTAAGACAGTTAAATTCATTGCTTCACTGTACTCAGTACCAAGTTCGAAAACTTGTCCAACCTCAATACCTTCTCTAAATTTAACTGGTCCACTACCATCTGGTGCCATTTCACCTTCAGTAATAAATCTAAAGTCTCCAAACGCTTCAACTTCAAAATCTTTTAAGTTAACATTTTTAAAGTGATAGTTGTCTTCGTTTGCACCGACTGGGAAGTTTTTCATAACTTCTACTTGGTAGTCAATGTATACTGGAATTTTACTATTTACTGGACCTAAAGATCCTCCGTGAGCATTAAATACCTCTAAAATATCTCTTTCATCCGCAAGTTCTGGTTCAGTATTTGAATTAAAGAATGTTTTTAATTTAACTGTATTTAATTCATGATCTCCACGAATGACAATCATTTTTAGTTCTCCGTCGACTTCTACAACCATTGTTTTTGTTGTTTTCTCGACTTCAACACCGAGTAACTCTGCAAGTTCAGCAGCTGATTTAATGTGAGGTGTTTCAATTTTTTCTAAATCTTTTTCTGCTTCATCATTTTTCGTTTCAGGACGTAAACATTGTGCTTTTTCAATGTTTGCAGCATAATCACTCGCTTCACTAAATACAATTGTATCTTCACCGATTTCAGATAATGCCATAAATTC
Organism: Candidatus Nosocomiicoccus stercorigallinarum; assembly: GCA_019119225.1. Lineage (GTDB taxonomy): Bacteria > Bacillota > Bacilli > Staphylococcales > Salinicoccaceae > Nosocomiicoccus > Nosocomiicoccus stercorigallinarum. Next base: position 20,239 of record DWXM01000060.1, on the reverse strand, counting down.
GTGTGTATGTGATCCACCAATTGCACCACTATCCGCTTCAACTGCACGGTAGTCTAACCCGATTCGTGAAAAGATTTTTTCATACGCACCATACATGTCATTATAAGTGTTTGTTAACGATTCTTGGTCGACATGGAATGAGTACGCGTCTTTCATCATAAATTCTCTACCACGAAGTAATCCAAAGCGTGGACGTAATTCGTCACGGAATTTTGTCTGAATTTGGTAAATCGTCAGTGGTAAACGTTTATAACTTTTTAACTCATCTCTCACTAAATCAACAACGACTTCTTCATGCGTTGGTCCGAGTAAAAAGTCTCTGTCGTGACGATCTTTTAAACGAATTAATTCTTTACCATACTTCTCCCAACGTCCAGATTCTTCCCAGAGTTCTTTTGGAGCAAGCACTGGCATTTGTACTTCGTTACCACCGACCTGATTCATTTCTTCACGGACGATTTCTTCAATATTTTTTAATACCATTTTTGTGATTGGTAAATACGTATATACTCCTCGTGCGAGTTGTTTAATCATTCCCGACTTTAACATCAATTGATGACTTAAACTTTCAGCAGAAGCAGGTACTTCACGCTGTGTTGGTATAAACATTTTTGATTGTCTCATCAAATTATCCTCCTAAGAAAAATACCTTAATGTCGTTCCATGTCACTAATATCATGATCATTAAAACAAATAATACTCCAGCAATTTGAATATTCATAGCGACTGTTTTATTTACAGGTTTTCTAAAAATTGCTTCATATAGTACAAATAATATTCTACCACCATCTAATGCTGGAATCGGCAGTAGATTCATTACACCTAAGTTTACACTAATCATCGCAGTAAATGCGATTAAACTAATTATACCAAGTTGTGCAACAGATTCTGTTACTTTGTATATACCGACTGGTCCATTTAACATATCAAATGTAAATTCTCCTTGGAATATCGATAAAAATAATTGACCAAGTAATGTGAGTAACATCGTACTCACTTCAATCATTCTCTCAGTTCCCCAAAGAATTGGCTCGAATATATTTTTTGGCTCTGCCATCATTTGTCTAACACCGATAATTAATCGTTTTTCAACTTCGCCTGTCGGAGTTTCTGTTTCCTCAATCATCGGTTTAATATCAACCTTACGGACTTCACCGTTATTTTCAACAGTAAATGTGAGTGGATTTTCTTCATCAGCATTTTGTGCAATTGTCGATGTCATACTCGTCCAATCATTCACTTCATGACCATTGACTGCAGTAATCTCATCGCCACGCTCAATGCCTGCTTCTTCAGCTGGAGAGTTTTCGTTAACCTCTCCAACAATTGGCTCGTCGACTGTTTTACCAACGACATATGCTAAAAATATAAATAAAACAAATGCGAGTAAAAAGTTAAATAACGGTCCTGCAAACAGTGTTAAAAATCGTTGCCAAGGTGTTTTAGATTCGAATCTTTCGTTATATGACGGAATTCTTTCTAATTGACCATTTTCAACTAAGTATGCTGTTTTAGCAATTTTATATGTTACGACTTCATTATCACTATAACGATTCGCTGTAAGTGTCATATTACGAACAAAGTCGTTATCCACAACTTCCACTTGTTCAATATCTGTAAAATTATGTTTATCATCTAAAATAACATGTGTAACTTCATTTGAGTCGTTCAATTTTAATGTAATACTCATCCCTTTATTTAAAGGATTCACTTCCATGTCCGCACTTGCCATACGGACATACCCTCCAACGGGAAGGAGTCGTATTGTATATAACGTGTCTTTATGTGTATAAGAAAATAATTTTGGTCCCATACCAATCGCAAATTCCGGACAGTAAATACCCGCACGTTTTGCGAAATATAAATGTCCAAACTCATGTACTGTAACGAGTACACCAAAGACGACGATAAAAGATAAAATACCTACCAAGAGTTATGACCTCCAGTCTTCTTTATAAAGTTTATCGTAGTAAAGAATTGTTTCTAAATCTGGATCTTTTATTACTTTATGCTCATTCATTCTAGACTCGACGATATCTTCAATTTCTAAAAATGTAATTTCATCGTTTAAAAACTTCTCAACCGCATATTCATTTGCTGCATTCATCACGGCAGGCATCGTCCCACCAATTTTTAACGCATCATATGCAAATTGAATCATTTTAAAACGATTAAAGTCCATCGGTTCAAAGTTTAAAGTCGATAATTCATGAATATCTAACGGATTATTCTTTTCAATTCTCGTCGGATATGTGAGTGCATATTGAATTGCAGTTCTCATATCGCTGTTACCAATTTGTGCCATGATAGAATTGTCGTTAAATTCTACCATCGAATGAATTATACTCTCTCTATGGATTAACGTTTTTATATTTTCTGTATTCATATTAAATAAGTGGTGCGCCTCAATGACTTCAAGCCCTTTATTCATCATTGTTGCGCTATCAATCGTAATCTTTTGTCCCATCGACCAGTTCGGATGATTTAACGCATCTTTTTTCGTTACTGACTTTAATTCATCTCTTGTTAAATCTCTAAAACTTCCACCTGACGCGGTAATAATTAAGTTTTTAGCTGTCTTTAAATCTTCGCCGTTTAAACATTGGAAAATCGCAGAGTGTTCACTATCTACTGGAATAATTTCAGCATTATATTTTTTAGCATGACTCATTACAATATCACCAGCAGCGACGAGCGTTTCTTTATTGGCAAGACCTATTTTTCTTCCTTGCTCAATTGCTCGTAACGTCGGCACAAGTCCGACACTTCCCAAAATTGCTGTCACTAAAATATCAGCGTCATGTGTTGCGACGTCAATTAAACCATTGTCACCTGAAGTAACTAAAACGTCATTAAATTCTTCTTTTAATTTTTTAACATCTTTCTCATGTTTGACTGAGACAAGTCTTGGATTAAATTCAGCAATAATTTTTCTTAACACATCGATGTTTTCACCAACAGAGATTGCTTCAAGCGTAAACTTATCTCTATTTAAGCGTATGACATCGAGCGTTTGTGTACCGATTGAGCCGGTAGCACCTAATATCGATACTCTTTTCATTTTCACACCTCTAAATAATAATCGGCAATATGTTCATTAGCGGTAATACGAATATAAAACTATCGAAGCGGTCTAATATACCGCCGTGGCCTGGAAGAATCGTTCCTGAGTCTTTAACGTCAAACTGACGTTTTAATGCGGATTCTACTAAATCTCCCATTTGCCCGAATGCACTTAAAATTACTGTCAATACGACGAGTGAGATCACATTATTTTCAAGTAATCCTGTCGTAGAAAATATAACCGCAAGTACTGCAGCACTTAAGAGACCACCAAGTGCGCCTTCGATTGTTTTGTTTGGTGATATTCTTGGCCATAACTTACGTTTACCAATCGCACGACCAAATAAATACGCACCAGTATCTGTTGTCCAAACGATTAATAAACCATACATTAAGTATATTAAACCTGCAGTTCTCGTTTCATACGCATACATAAATCCAATTCCGATATATGCGACACTCATCACACAAAATCCCATATCTACAAACGAGAAACGGTTATTTGAAATGACCGTAAACGACAACATTATTAATGCCATCCCAATCATTAAATTAACACGGTACGCTTCAACAGCAGGTAAAAAAGTAGAATTCGGCCCGAGAATTAAAAATAGTGCGATGATCGACATAATTCCCGGCACACTAAATATATGAATTCTATTCATCTTTAATATTTCATATAATGCAACATATGACATTAAATAGACAAGTGCTAAAAACGGCAGTCCACCATATATTACAATCGGAAGAAAGATTAATAAGGCGATAACTGCTGTAATTACTCTAGTCTTCATTTAGCTTATCCTCCTTTAACCCTCCAAACCTTCTTTCTCGAGTTCTGTATTCGTTAATAATTGAATTGAATTCTTCTGTTGTTAATTCTGGCCAGTATGTATCTGTAAAGTAAAACTCACTATAAGATATTTGCCATAGTAAAAAGTTACTGACTCTACACTCCCCACTCGTACGGATTAAAAGTTCTGGATCTGGATAATTTTTAGTATATAAATAATTATTAATGAGTGACTCGTCGATATCTGAATGACTGATTTTATCAGATTCAGCATCTTTTACGATTTCTTTTACCGCATCAACAATTTCACTTCTAGCCCCATAATTTAATGCAAATATAAGCGTGAGTCCTGTATTATTTTTTGTTTTCTCTTTCGCATGAGAAACTGCTTTTTTTGTATGTAAAGGAAGTTTATCAAAATGACCGATTGTCTCTACTTTAACGTTCTCTTTCATAAGTTCTGGTAAAAACTTATTCATAAACAGTCCTGGAAGCTTCATTAAAAATGATACTTCACTTTTTGGACGAGACCAATTTTCTGTTGAAAAGGCATAAAGTGTTAAATATTTTATATTTAAACGATTGGCAGCAATCGTAATACGCCTAACATTTTCCATTCCTTCTTCGTGACCTTTAATACGTGGAAGGCCAAGACGTTCTGCGTATCTACCATTTCCATCCATGATGATAGCTACATGGTTTGGACCTTTTTTTTCAGTCTTTTTCTGCTCATTAAACATAAGTAGCCTCCGAAATAAAATTAGAACTATACAGTCTGTACATATTAGTCCATTTTACCATAAAAAAGAATAAAAAATACAGGTAAGCCTTCTCGCTTACCTGTCATTTTTAAACTTCCATAATGTCTGCTTCTTTAGCTTTTACAAGTTCGTCAATTTCACTGACAAATTTGTTCGTGAGTTCTTGAACGTCGTCTTCAAGCGTTCTTAATTCATCTTCACTGATTTCTGAGTCTTTTTCTTGCTTTTTAAGTGCGTCATTAGCATCACGTCTAACGTTACGAATCGCTACTTTTGAGTTTTCACCTTCACTTTTAACATCACGTGTTAACTCTTTACGTCTTTCTTCAGTTAATTGAGGAATCGTAATACGAATCATCGTTCCGTCTGAAGTTGGGTTTACGCCTAAGTCAGCGACTTGAATTGCTTTTAATACATCATCTACTGAACTTTTATCATAAGGTGTTACTGTAAGCATTCTCGCTTCAGGTACTTGAATGTTCGCAAGTTGTTGTAATGGTGTATCTGCACCGTAATAATTTACGTAAACACGGTCTAAAAGACTCGCGTTTGCAGTAGCTGTACGAATTCCTGCAAGGTTACGATTTAGCGCATCGATTACGTCTTTCATTTTACTTTCTGCTTGTTTAATTACATCGTTAGCCATACTTTACTCCCTCTTATTCTGTTATCGTTGTACCAATATCTTCGCCAAGTACTGCGCGTTTGATATTGCCGTCTTCTGATATTGAAAATACCACAAGTGGTATAGAGTTGTCCATACAAAATGAAGTCGCTGTAGCGTCCATCACTTGTAAATTCTTCTTTAACACGTCGATGTATGTTAATGTATCAAATTTAGTAGCAGTTTCATCATGCTTAGGATCTGCAGAGTATACGCCGTCTACGTTATTTTTACCCATTAAAATAACGTCAGCGTTAATTTCAGCCGCTCTTAATGCTGCAGTCGTATCTGTTGAGAAGTACGGGTTACCAATACCTGCTGCAAATATTACAACGCGTCCTTTTTCAAGGTGACGAATTGCACGGCGTCTAATATAAGGCTCAGCGATTTGTTTCATTTCAACTGAAGTTAATACACGTGTATCGACGTCTAATTGCTCTAGACTATCTTGAAGTGCAAGTGAATTCATAACAGTCGCAAGCATACCGATATAATCTGCTGTCCCGCGTTCCATACCTAGATCACTGCCTGTTTTACCACGCCAAATGTTTCCGCCACCAACAATTACAGCAACTTCAACATCAAGTTCTCTTGCTTCTTTAATTTGTTTCGCAATATTTTTAATGACGTCTGGTTTAATACCAAAACCTTCTCCACCAGCAAGTGCCTCACCAGAAAGCTTTAAAACGATTCGTTCATATTTAGAAGAACTCATATTTTTCATTCCTTTTATACTGTTCTATATCAAATTATATAGAAAAAAGACACCGAAGTGTCTTTTTTCTTATTGACCCATTTGGCCTTTAACTTCTTCAGCAAAGTCTTCGTTACGTTTTTCTAGACCTTCACCAAGTCCGTAACGTACGAAAGTAACTAATTCTGCGTTATTTTCTTGTAAGAATTTATCGACAGTTTTGTCACCGTCTTTAACAAATGGTTGTGAACCAATAACGATTTCTTCTAAGAATTTACGCATTCTACCTTCAACCATTTTATCAACGATGTTTTCTGGTTTACCTTCTTGAAGTGCTTGGTTTTTAAGTACTTCACGCTCATTGTCAAGTTCTTCTTGAGGAATTTCGTCTTGTGAAGCGTATTTAGGGTTTAAAGCTGCAGCGTGCATTGCAACGTCTTTAGCAACTTCTTCGTCAGTTGAACCTTCGATTACTGACACTACACCGATAGTTCCACCCATGTGGATGTACTCACCAAATGCACCGTTTTCTGGTTTTGTTAAGATTTCAAAACGACGGATGTTCATGTTCTCACCAATTGTCGCAATTGCTGATTTCATAACTTCTTCAACAGATTGTCCGTCTAATTCAGATTTATTTAATTCGTCAAGATCAGCTGGTTTTGTGTTTACAATGTGTTCAGCAATTTTCTTAACTAAATTTTGGAATTGTTCGTTACGTGCAACGAAGTCTGTTTCAGCGTTGATTTCAACGATTGCAGCATCGTTACCGTTTACTGCAACTTCAATTAAACCTTCAGTAGCAATACGGTCTGCTTTTTTACCAGCAGATGCAATTCCTTTTTCACGTAGGAAGTTGATTGCTTCATCGATGTTACCATCAGTTTCTTGTAACGCTTTTTTACAATCCATCATACCCGCGCCTGTTTTTTCGCGTAATTCTTTTACTAATTGAGCTGTAATTTTAGCCATGTTTATTCCTCCATGTTTCAGTAAAAATCAATTTATGTTTTAAAAAAGGTGATAAATAACTAGTACTTATCACCATATTGTTTATTACTCTTCAGTTTCTGCCTCTTCAGCTGATTCTTCTTCAGAAAGATCAATATCTTGGTCAGCTGCAACGTCTTCGTTAGACACACCTTGTTGACCTTCTAATACAGCGTCAGCCATTTTAGAAGTCATTAAGCGTACCGCACGAATTGCGTCATCGTTTGATGGGATAACGTAATCTACTTCGTCTGGATCGCAGTTAGTGTCTACCATTGCTACAACTGGAATACCTAAGATTTTAGCTTCGTTAATCGCGATAGACTCTTTACGTGGGTCTACAACGAATAATGCTTTAGGCATTTCTTTCATGTCGCGAATACCACCTAAGAATTTCATTAAACGATCATATTCTTTGTTGATTTCCGCAACTTCTTTTTTAGGAAGTACTTCGAAAAGTCCGTCTTCTTCCATTTTTTCAATTTCAGAAATTCTGTCGATACGGCCTTTGATAGTATCGTAGTTTGTTAAGATACCACCTAACCATCTTTGGTTTACATATAATTGACCTGCACGTTCTGCTTCTTCTTTAATTGCATCTTGTGCTTGTTTTTTCGTACCAACGAATAATACTTGACCACCGTCACGAGCTACGTCTTTAATGAAGTCGTAAGCATCGTCCACCATTTTCACTGTTTGTTGTAAGTCGATGATGTAAATACCGTTACGTTCCGTGAAAATGTATTTTTTCATTTTCGGGTTCCAACGGCGTGTTTGGTGTCCAAAGTGTACACCAGCTTCTAGTAATTGTTTCATAGTAATTACTGCCATGAATATTTTCCTCCTCTTGGTTTTACCTCCGCTAAAGCGCTAGTTAACGACCATTTGGCACCAGTTAACTCCATGCTCTAACGTGTGTAATCGGCCTTTCGCCGTTTATTATAGTATCATAACTATATTTTTTATTCAACTAAAAGGCTTCTTTTTCTAATTCTTTTAAGAAACCTTCTTTTTTCACGCGGATAAACGTCCCTTTCATACCAAGTGAACGCGATTCAATGACCCCTGCACTTTCTAATTTTCTTAGTGCGTTTACGATCACTGAACGTGTGATTCCAACTCTATCTGCAACTTTAGATGCGACAAGTAAACCTTCTTTTGCACCTAACTCTTCAAAGATATGTTCAATTGCTTCACGTTCAGAATATGATAATGAACGAATAGCCATCGCAATGCTCGCTTTGTCACGCGCTGCTTTTTCAACTTTTTGCTGAAGCTCGTTCATCATTTCCATTCCGACAACAGTACTTGAATACTCACATAAAACGAGATCTTCTTCATTAAATTTGTGTTCTTTTTTACCGACGACTAATGTTCCAAGTCGGTCCCCTGCCCCGAAAATCGGGATGATACAGGTTTCAGAGTTGCTATACTTATCCACTTCTTCAGGGAAGATTGTCAGCTTATTGCTAAAATCTACATTCTCCTCTGTTTCGCGTAGTTTCATGATACGCTCCATATAATACTCAGGGAATTGTCTCGTTTCTAAGAATTCATGCATACGGCTATCTTCGCCAAAGCTTTCATGATATGTTCCATATCCAAGTAATTCACCATCACTCGCGACGATATACGTGTTACAGTCTAAAATGCGGCTTAATTTCTCAGCGAGTGTTTCATACTTTACATTCTCTTGAATTAGCTTATTAATTTCTCTTGCTCTTTCTAATAATGTCGGCATATATCTATCGACTCCATTTCTATAATATAAATTGACTTAAGTTTTTACTACTCTTAATTTTATCTAATTTATCATTTACGTATTTTTCTGTAATTTCAACATGTGCACCGTGCATATTATCCGCTTCAAATAATAATTCTTCAAGTAATGTTTCCATAATCGTATGAAGACGTCTTGCACCGATATCATCTGTTGAAGCGTTGACCTCGTACGCAATATTTGCGAGGGTTTCAATTGCTTCATCAGTATAACTCACTGTCACTCCTTCAGTTTCAAGAAGTGCTTCATATTGCTTTAATAATGAGTTTTTTGGTTCAGTTAAAATACGTTTAAAATCTTCAACTTGTAATTTGTTTAGTTCGACACGAATTGGGAAACGTCCTTGCAATTCTGGAATTAAATCGCTCGGTTTCGCTACGTGGAACGCTCCAGCACCGATAAATAAAATATGTTCAGTATTCACTGGGCCATATTTCGTTTCAACGACACTACCTTCAACGATTGGTAAAATATCTCTTTGAACCCCTTCACGTGAAACCCCGCCTTGGTTATTTGAACTCATCGCAATCTTATCCATTTCGTCGATGAAAATAATCCCTAATGTTTCTGCGCGTTCAATTGCGATATCATTCGCAAGATCTGTATCAATTAAATGTTCGGATTCTTCACGAATTAAGTGCTCACGTGCTTGTTTTACTGGCAAACGTTTTTTACGTTTTTTCTTAGGCATCATATTAGATAACATATCACCCATTTGATTATCCATACCTGGCATCATCATTGACATTTGTCGTTCTTCGACTTCGATTTCAACCATTTTGTCTTCTAAACGACCATTTAGTAAATCTTCACGAATATCTCTACGTTTTTGTCTGACTGTATCGTCAACTTCTTCAACAGGTTCTTGTTGTTGTCCCATATTTTGAAGCATTTCAAATGGATTATTAAACGTTGTTTCTTTAAAACGTCCCGGTGCAAGTAATTTAACGAGGCGATCATTTGCTAGACTTTCAGCTTCTTCTCGAACCCCTTTAAATAGTTCTTCTTTAACGATTTTAACACTCGTTTCGACAAGGTCACGCACCATAGATTCAACGTCACGTCCAACGTAACCAACTTCTGTATATTTTGTTGCTTCAACTTTTGTAAACGGCGCACCTGTAATTTTCGCCATACGTCTTGCAACTTCTGTTTTACCAACACCTGTTGGACCGATCATTAAAATATTTTTTGGAATGACTTCATTTTTTAAATCGTCATTTAATTTCATGCGTCGGTATCTATTACGCATCGCAATCGCGACTTTACGTTTTGCTTCTTCTTGACCGACGATATTTTCATTTAATTTAGTAACGATTTCTCTTGGAGATAAACTTACTTTCAAAATATAGCCTCCTACTCACTTTCTAAAGTTTCAACGATAATATTATCGTTTGTAAATACACAAATATCTGCTGCGATTTGTAATGCATCTTTAGCGATTGTTTCAGCATCTAAATTGTCACCATGTAACTTCATCGCGCGTCCTGCTGCGAGTGCAAAATTTCCACCAGACCCTATTGCTAAAATACCATCATCTGGTTCAATCACCTCACCAGTTCCTGAAACGATTAACATCGTATCTTTGTTCATAACAATTAGCATCGCTTCTAGTTGACGCAACATCTTATCTGTACGCCACTCTTGAGCAAGTTCAACAGCCGCACGTTCTAATTGACCGTTATATTCATATAGTTTTGCTTCAAATTTTTCATATAGTGTAAACGCATCGGCAACACTACCTGCAAATCCTGCGACTACTTTTCCTTCATATAATCTTCTTACTTTTCTCGCTGTATGTTTCATAATGACTTGATTCCCGAGTGTCACTTGACCGTCTCCAGCCATCGCCATTTTTCCGTTATGTTTAACAGCAAATATCGTTGTACCTTTAATTGCCAATTCATTCACCTCTTATTATTTTGTGGATGAGATGCTAAATATGCATGTCTCAATTGTTCTTTTGATAGATGAGTGTATTTCTGTGTTGTTGATAACGATTCGTGACCAAGCAGTTCTTGGACCGCTCGAATGTCAGCACCGTTATTTAACATATGTGTCGCAAATGTATGTCTTAACGTATGCGGATGAAGCGACGCTTTCACGGCACTTTCTTTCATAATTTTATTGACGATATATCTTAGTCCTCGATCTGTTAATTTCGATAAATTGTAATTTAACCAAAATGCATCTGCACGGTCCATATCTAAATGAAACTGATCGATATACATGATGAGTGCATGTTTTGTTGACTCGTTAAATGGTACGAGTCGTTCTTTATTACCTTTACCGAGTACTTTTAATAGTCGATTATCAAAATCGATATCTTCTAATTTTATATTTAATAATTCAGTACTACGTATTCCCGTTCCGTACAATAACTCTAACAGTGCTCGGTCTCTACTATACATCTTCTTATTTTCATCTAAGGACTGAAATAAGTCGTCAATCTGATTTTCATATAAGAAATCTGGTAGTTTTGATTCTTTTTTAGGAAATGGGACATTTGCCATCGGATTTTCTTCAACGATGTAGCGTTCATTTAAATAATGATAGAAACTACGAACAGCTGAAATTTTACGACCAATCGTCGTCTTTTTATAATCCTTATCATAAATAAATACGAGATAATTTCTCGCATCACTTGCTTTAAATGTCGTAAACGTTAAATGTTCACGATTTAAAAACGACTCAAACTCTATTAAGTCAAGCCTATAGCTTTCGATTGTCTTAGGAGAATATTGTTTTTGATAATTTAATACATCTAAAAATTCTAGTATATAGTTAATCTCACGCACTCCTAACTTTAAAAAATTCTCCTTGAATATTTTAATACATTTGACAGACAATTGCACTCAATTGATATTATTCTGAAGATTAAGTGATCACTATATAAACATGAAAAATCTAGGCTACAACAGTTAGCCTAGATTTTTTTAGTTTGCATCTTCTTCATAATCACAGTTTGAGCATTTCACTTTAACCGTTTTACCTTTTCGTTTTTCCACTAAGTAATGATTACATTTCGGGCAATCTCGACCGATTGGTTTGTCCCAAGACACGAAGTCACAGTCTGGGTACTGGTCACAGCCATAGAAGATACGGCCCTTTTTAGATTTACGTTCGATAACTTCTCCTTTTTCACATTTTGGACAAGTCACGCCAAGTTTTTTTACGATTGGTTTTGTGTTACGACAGTTCGGGAAGTTCGAACATGCCATAAATTTACCATATCTACCCATTTTATAAACCATCGGCGAACCACATTTTTCACAGTCGATACCTGCTGGTTCATCTTTAATTTCTATTTCTTCCATTTCTTCTTCAGCTTTTTCAACTTGTGGTCTAAAGCCTGTATAAAATTCATCGATTACTTTTACCCAGTCTTTATTACCTTCAGCGATTTCATCCAGCTGCTTTTCCATATCTTTTGTAAAATCTACATCGATAATATCTGGGAAGTAATCTGATACTTGTTCAGATACGATTTCACCAAGTTCAGTTGGAACGAATCTTCTCTGATCAAGTTTTACATAGTTACGTTTCTGAATCGTCTCGATTGTTGGCGCGTATGTTGACGGTCGTCCAATTCCAGACTCTTCTAACGTTTTAACTAGTCTTGCTTCAGTGTAACGTGGTGGTGGTTGAGTAAAGTGCTGATTTGGTTCGATTTTCTCAGATTTTACAGTTTCATCTTTTGTAATTTCTGGGATGATGTTTTCGTTTTTCTCTTGTTTCTCATCAGTACCTTCTTCATACACTTGTAAGAAACCTTTAAACTTGATTGTCGAACCGTTACTTCTAAAAATAACACCATTATTGTTTAAATCTACGCGAACAGTATCTAAAACTGCTGGCGCCATAAGACTCGCAACAAAACGGTCCCAAACGAGCTTATAGAGTCTATATTGGTCTCTAGATAAATATGGTTTCATATCTTGTGGTGTACGTAACGTTGAGGTTGGACGTACTGCTTCGTGTGCGTCTTGTCCTTCAGATTTTTTATCTTTACGTTTACCTAAAAACTCTTTACCAAATTTGTCTTCAATATAACTATACGCTTCAGACTTTGCTTCATTTGATACGCGTGTCGAGTCAGTTCTCATATAAGTGATTAAACCAACTGTACCTTCACCTTTAATGTCAATACCTTCGTAAAGTTGCTGTGCGAGCATCATCGTCTTACGTGCACGGAAATTTAACTTACGCGCAGATTCTTGTTGAAGTGTTGACGTCGTAAATGGATACGCTGGATAACGAAGTTTCTCTTTTTTCTCGACAGTATCTACGTTAAAATCGTCACCGTTTAACTGATTTAATACATTATCTACAGCTTCTTTGTTTGGTAAATCTGTTTTTTTACTATCTTTTTCTAGTTTGTGAAACTTACCTGTAAATTTAAATCTTTTATATTTAAAATGACCTTCAATTGACCAATATTCTTCTGGTTTAAAGTTACGAATTTCATTTTCACGGTCAATAATAAGCTTTAACGCTACAGATTGAACGCGACCTGCAGATAATCCTTTTTTAACTTTCTTCCATAATACTGGTGAAATGTTATAACCAACAAGTCGATCTAATATACGACGTGCTTGTTGTGCGTCGACAAGTTGCTGGTCCATTTCTCTTGGTTCTTTAAAACTATTTTTTACTGCGTCTTTTGTAATTTCATTAAATACCACACGGTAATATTCCTTATCGTCACCAAGTGCGTGTGCTAAGTGCCAAGCAATCGCTTCACCTTCACGGTCAGGGTCGGAAGCTAGGAAAATTTTCTTTGCTTTTTTTGCTTCTTTTTTAAGTTCTTGAAGTAAAGGTCCTTTACCTCTAATCGTAATATATTTTGGTTGATAGTTATTATCTACGTCAATACCTATCTGACTACGGGGCAAATCTCTAAGGTGTCCCATTGAAGCAACAACTTTATAGCGACGACCTAAATATTTACCGATCGTCTTTGCTTTTGCTGGGGACTCTACAATGACTAAATTATCTGCCACTTTAATTGCCTCCCTAACGTTTTATTATTCAATGAACAATATTACACACTTACTTTAAAATTTGTCAATGTTTCAAAACTTTAAATATTGAGTTCAATTAAAATATCGTCTGAATTTGTCACTAAAATCGCGCCTTCTTTCAGTCGTTCGTTAACGCCTATACTAAGCGGTGATGTGATATTACCTGGCACACAAAAGACGTATCTATTTTCATCCATTGCCATTTCTAACGTGATCAAACTGCCACTTTTCTCTTCAGCTTCGGTAACTAATACGCCGTGACTCATCCCTGCGATAATTCTGTTTCTTTCAACAAATCGGTACTTATTAATCTGTGTACCGGGTGGATATTCACTAATCGTACAACATACTTCTTCCATTCTTTGTCTTGTTTTAAACGTCGACGTTGGATAATGAATATCATGACCAAATGCTAAAACACCTACTGTATTTAAACCATTCTCTAAAGAAATATAATGCGCAATGTCATCCGCACCATAAGCGAGTCCAGAAACAATTGAAAGTGACTTTAAACTAGGTAACAACTTTTTTAACACGTGAGTCGTATAAGCGCTTGCTTTTCGACTCCCTACGACACCTAAAAAGTTTGTCTGTAACACTTTTAAATCACCTTTTACGTAAAGTACGTACGGCGGATCATAAATTTGTTTTAATAACTGAGGGTAAAATTCAGATTGCTGCGTGATGAAAGTTACCCCGTGTTTACTCAAAGTTTCTTTAATGTAAGATAAAGAAATAGTTTTCGCTTTGACTAATTTTTTTACTGTAGATTCTTTTAATACTTCACCATTTCGTATTGACTTAAACTCTTTACTTGTAACATGTGCAAAGCTTAATTGTAAAATGTGAAGTTTCATAACTGTATTATAATTGAAACGTATTAAAAATGGTACAAAATAAAAAAGCAGAGACAAAATGTCTCTGCTTGAATAATCTTATTTAATCGTTAAGCACTGTTCATAAAGGCCGTCTTTTTTAAGACGTTCAATTAAAGTCTCACCGATAACTGACGGTGTATCTGCTGTATCGATACCTGCGTCGTTCATCGCTTTAATTTTACCTTCAGCAGTACCTTGTCCACCTGAGATAATCGCACCAGCGTGTCCCATACGTTTACCTGGAGGGGCTGTTTGACCACCGATAAATCCAACCACTGGTTTTGTCATATTTTCTTTAATCCACTCTGCTGCTTCTTCTTCAGCTGTACCACCGATTTCACCGATCATAACAACCGCAAGAGTTTCATCGTCTTCGTTAAATTCTTTTAATACGTCGATGAAGTTCGTACCATTTACTGGGTCTCCCCCGATACCAACTGCTGATGTTTGTCCGATTCCAGCTTCAGTTAATTGGTGAACTGCTTCATAAGTTAATGTACCAGAACGTGACACAACGCCAACGTGTCCTTTTTTATGGATATATCCTGGCATAATACCGATTTTAGTTTCATCTGCAGTGATGATACCTGGACAGTTCGGACCAACAAGACGTGTGTTTTTGTCTTCTAAATAACGTACAACTTTTACCATGTCTAGAACTGGAATATGCTCTGTAATACAAATTACAAGTTCTAAATCAGCATCTGCTGCCTCCATAATTGAGTCTGCAGCGAATGGTGCTGGAACGTAAACGACAGATACTGTCGCGCCAGTTTCTTTTTTCGCTTCCTCTACTGTATTGAATACAGGTACTCCCTCTACTACTTGTCCACCTTTACCTGGTGTTACACCACCGACAATTTTTGTGCCGTAGTCTAACATTTGTTTTGTATGGAATAACGCAGTAGATCCAGTAATACCTTGTACAATTACTTTTGTATCTTTATCTACAAATACTGCCACAATTAATTTCCCCTTATCTTATTTATTTTCGTCAACGAGTGCGATAATTTTTTGTGCACCTTCAGCCATTGTGCTTGCTGATGTAATTGCTAAACCAGAATCTTTAAGAATCTGTTTACCTTCTTTAACGTTCGTACCTTCTAAACGTACGACTAATGGAATGTCTAATCCAACGTTTTTAACTGCTTGTACTACACCGCTCGCAATGACGTCACATAACATAATTCCACCGAAGATGTTTACAAAAATACCTTCAACATTTTCATCGCTTAAGATGAGTTCGAATGCTTTTGTAACTTTCTCTTCAGTCGCACCGCCACCTACGTCTAAGAAGTTTGCTGGGCTTCCACCGAAGTGGTTAATTGTGTCCATCGTTGCCATCGCAAGACCGGCACCGTTAACCATACAACCGATATTACCATCGAGTGCAATGTAAGATAAGTCATATTTAGAAGCTTCGATTTCTTTTGGATCTTCTTCATCAAAGTCACGCATTTCCATAACGTCTTTTTGACGGAATAATGCGTTATCGTCGAAGTTGATTTTAGCGTCTAACGCCATAACTTGACCGTCACCTGTAGTTACAAGTGGGTTAATTTCAACGATTGATGCATCTTTTTCTACAAACACATCATAGAGTCCAAGTAATAACTTAGCCGCTTTATTGATAAGTTCTGTTGGAATATTAATGTTAAATGCAAGTCTTCTTGCTTGGAAAGGTAATAATCCAACTGCTGGGTCAATTACTTCTGTGAAGATTTTTTCAGGTGTTTTTGCTGCAACCTCTTCGATTTCAGTTCCACCTTCTTCAGAACCCATTAATACAACACGGTTTGTTGCACGGTCTACAACAAAGCTGATGTAGTATTCATCTTTAATGTCGCAACCTTCTTCAATTAATAAGCGGTTCACAACAGTTCCGTCTGGACCGTTTTGAGCTGTCACTAAAGTTGTTCCGAGTAAGCTTTCAGCGTATTCTTTAACTTCATCTAAAGATTTCGCAATTTTTACTCCTCCAGCTTTACCGCGTCCTCCTGCGTGAATTTGTGCTTTTACAACATAGACATCAGAATCTAATGTTTTTGCTACTTCAACCGCTTCTTCAGGTGTACGCGCAACGTCACCATTTGGTACGTTTACACCTTGAGAGCGGAAAATTTGTTTTCCTTGATACTCATGAATATTCATGGTCTGCCTCCTAAGCGTTATATAATAAGCTTTCAAACTTATTATATAAATTTGTAATAGCATTGTAAACTTAACAAGCTTTTAATATATTATTTTTTTAAATTAGCGGATGTTTGCCGCGTTTTAAGTGAGGTTTAAATGAGAAATACGTCCATATACGTAGTAAATATTCAAACGGACCATATTTAAATTTCTTCATATAATAATGACTAAAAATAATTTGGACGATAAAGAAAATTATCGCGAGTACGAAGGACAACGTAAAATTACCATCACCAAATCGTCCAAAACCGTAGCTGTAATATATAAACGAATGAAACACCGATTGTAAAATATAGTTCGTTAGTGGTAATTTACCAACGGCTGCTAAACTATCCATAAATAAGTTTTCATTATACAAAAATATAAAAAGGTGTGAATGTTAAATATTAAATAAATTATGAGTCAATTCCTTAACTGGTGAAAAACTTTTTCTATGAATCGGTGTCGCACCGTATTTGTTTAAAGCGTCTAAATGACTTTTCGTTCCATATCCTGAGTTCTTTTCAAACTCATACTCCGGATACTCATTACTATGTTCGTTCATTAAACGGTCACGGTACACTTTAGCGATAATTGAAGCGGCTGCGATTGAATTAGAATTTGCATCTCCTTTAATGATACTTTGCTGATGAATATCTAAATCTAACTCCATCGCATCAATTAATAAATGATCAGCGTCTCTATTTAAATCTTTCACCGCACGTATCATCGCAAGTTTTGTTGCTTCATATATATTTAGTGTGTCAATTTCTTCAACTGTCGCAATACCTATACCGACTGTGCACGTGTCTAAAATTAAATCATATAATCGATTTCTTTCAGATTCACTTAACTTTTTAGAATCATCTAACCCATATAACTTCTCGTCTCCTAAAATTACAGCACCAGCAACGACTTCTCCAGCGAGTGGCCCGCGCCCTGCTTCATCGACACCTGCGATAACTCCATTAAGTTCACGCTCGTAACGCATCATTTCAATATATCTTGTTTTAACTTTTAACTCTTTTAATAGTTTTCTCTTACGACTTTTAATCGCGTTTTGTACGCCGACTCTTGAATCATGATTTAATTCATCTTGCTCTAAGTCTTCAATAGACATAATCGTTTCTAAATATTCTTTCACTTCTTTAATCGTCATTATTAACCTCATCAAACGTATATCTACCAATTTTACCGTTACGAATGTCATAGACCACTCGATTCGTCACTTGTTCATAATCGACTTCGTTACCAGACATTAACATGCCTCGACTTCTACCGATTGCGTCAAATACTGAAACAATGTCAGTTTCGTCATAATGATTAATATTATAAAACGTATCGAAATTTTCTTTGTCATGTTCAATTAAAAACTTCATACCATAAATCGCAACTTCGTCTAAATGTACCACTCGATCAGTAATTGCACCCGTTAAACTTAATTTTAAGCCGATATCTCCTTCAAACTTTGGCCATAAAACACCAGGAGTATCTAATAGTTCTAAATTACTTCCTGCTTTAATCCATTGCTGTGATTTTGTAAGACCTGGAGTATTACCAGTTCTTGCGACTTTACGTTTTGCGAGACTATTAATTAACGTTGATTTACCGACGTTAGGAATACCGATAATCATCGCGCGCACTGGACGACGTTTAATACCACGAGCTTCCATTTTGTCAAAAATGTCTTTTGTTGCTTCAACTGCTAGAGGTTCAATATTTTTTAGTACGTTATTACTTCTACCGTCTATAGCGACTGGATAACGTCCAAGTGATTTAAAATAATCTTTCCAGAGGTTGGTCATATTTTGATTTGCTAAATCTGCTTTATTTAAAATAACGATTCTTGGTTTATTTTTAACAATCTCATCCATCATCGGGTTTTGACTCGACAACGGAATGCGTGCGTCTAAAATTTCGATAATGACGTCAACTTTATTTAAATTTTCTTCAATTTGACGTCTAGCTTTTGCCATATGCCCTGGAAACCAGTTAATAGACATCGTTCCACTTCCTTTACACGTTTAATATTCTATTAAATTATAGCAAATTCTATTTATCCATTTAATGAAACAATTTTTTATTTTTATATTAAAATCTAATGCTCTTTTTTATTGTAAATTTTAACTAATCATTCTTTAAAATTTTTGTAAACGTGCTAAGATATATATGTATGAAACATAATTATTAAAAGGTGGTATTTCCTTTGAGTAACAACTCATTTATTAACGCACAACAACAAGTTGAATCAGCATGTCAAATCTTAAATACTGAACCAGCAGTCTTTGAAGTTTTAAAAGACGTTGAACGTATGATTGAAATTAACATCCCTGTAAAAATGGATGACGGTTCAGTAAAAAGTTTTAAAGCATTCCGTGCAGCACACAACACTACACTCGGCCCTGCAAAAGGTGGAATTCGTATTCACCCAAGTGTTACTTACGATGATGTAAAAGCGTTATCTATTTGGATGACATTTAAATGTGCAGTCACTGGTACACCGTACGGCGGTGGTAAAGGTGGAATCGTTGCTGATCCAACAACGATGTCTGACAACGAATTAGAACAACTTGCACGTGGATATGTGCGTGGTATTTACAAATATTTAGGCGAAAAAATCGACGTGCCAGCACCAGACGTTGGCTGTAGTGCACAAATGATTAGCTGGATGGTTGACGAATATTGCCAGCTATCTGGTAAACATGAAATTGGTACATTCACTGGTAAACCAGTCGAATATGGTGGATCACTTGGACGTAAAGAATCTACAGGCTTCGGAATTTCAATCATTGGTCGTCAAGTGGCGAAAAAATTTGACATTCACTTTGAAAATGCAACACTTGCAGTTCAAGGTTTTGGTAACGTAGGAAGCCACGCTGTAAAATACTTCGAACAACTCGGAGCAAAAGTACAGGCAGTCATGGAGTGGCATCCAGACGGATTATTCGCAATTTACCGTGAAGAAGGATTTACTTACGATGAGTTAGAAGAAAACCGTGGTAAATTCAAAGAAATGGAAAACGTTAAAATTCTAGCACCAGAAGACTTCTGGTCATTAGACGTAGACATTATGGTACCAGCTGCACTTGCAAACGCAATCGACGAACGCGTAGCAAAATTAGTAAAAGCAAATATTGTACTCGAAGGTGCAAACGGCCCTGTTACAACTGAAGGAGATGCTGTCTTTAAAGATAGAGGAATTACAGTCGTACCAGATATCTTAACAAACTCTGGTGGAGTAATCGTGTCATACTACGAATGGGCACAAAACGTCCAAGGGTTCTACTGGACTGAAAAAGAAGTTCTTGAACGTCAAGAACAAAGCATGATTCAAGCATTCGATGAAATTTGGGACACAAAAGAAAAACACGACGTTACATTTAGAGAAGCGGCTTACTTAAACTCAATTCAAAAAGTTGC
>DWXM01000059.1 GCA_019119225.1 Candidatus Nosocomiicoccus stercorigallinarum | reverse complement strand
ATGTTTTTGTACTCTTATACCCTCTTATTCAAAAATTAAAAACAAGTGCTTTTTTAGTTATGAATGTTAATTTAAGTCCATCCACTCATCTTTTAACATCCCATAAACCACGTGGTCAACGTAGTGATCATATAACCACTCGACTTGTCTTAAAATTCCCTCTTCAGTAAACCCGAGTCTTTCAGGAATTTTACGACTTTTAAAATTTTCAGTTGCAGCTCTTATTTCTATTTTATTTAAGCGAAACTCTGTAAAACCAATATCCATTAATGCTCGAACAACTTTTGTCATAATACCTTTTTCTTGAAACTCCTCGCCGAGAAAATAACCGATTTGACCAATACGACTTGTCCAGTCAAACGAGTTAAAACTCGCAATACCCGCGACTTTACCTTTAAAAATAATAGCTGTAACTAAACTCTTACTATCTACATAATTTTGCATAGAATTTTCAATAAATTTTTTAGTATCGGCTACTTCTCGAATATAAGTTGGCCACGGTAACCATTCTTTTAAATAGTCACGTGATTTATCAGTTAACTGAAATATGTCCTTCGCATCATTTCTATCCACTAATTTTAAAGAAATCTCATCATCGATTTTATAAGTAAACAAAAAATCACCCACTCGCTTTTTTATGATTATCTCATAAGTGAGTGGGTGATTGCTTAAAATTTTAATTGCTCGTTTTCAATAGTCTTAAACTGTTTAATGTGACGAGTAATGTTGCACCAATATCAGAGAATATCGCGATCCATAGAGTTAACCATCCAGGGATGATTAATAGAAGTGCAATTAATTTAACGACTAATGAAAATGTAATATTTTGTTTAATAATTGTGAGAGCTTTACGGCTCAGTTTAATCGTATATGGTAATTGTCTTAAGTCGTCTGACATTAAAGCAATATCAGCAGTTTCTAGAGCAGTATCAGTTCCAGCACCACCCATTGCGACTCCAATAGTAGAAGCGGCAAGTGCAGGCGCATCGTTCACACCGTCTCCGACCATTCCGACACTTTTATTGTTTTTACGGAGTTCATTAATGAATTTTAATTTATCTTCAGGAAGTAAATCTGCTTGAATGTCTGAAACACCGATTTGTTGTCCGATTTCTGTTGCTGCTTTTTCGTTATCCCCTGTGAGCATTACTGTTTCAATTCCAATATTATTTAATTTACTAATGACTTCAGGAGATGACTCTCTAATTTCATCAGCCACTGCAATGAGAAAGAGTATTTTTTGATCGGTACCTAACACCATAACCGTTTTACCCTGTTCTTGTAACTGAGCAATTTCTTGTTCTTTTTGAATATCAATATCACTATGAAGTTCAGTAAATAGATTCGGACTTCCTACATAATATAGTGTGTTGTTTACTGTTGCTTTTACACCTTTACCTGTAATCGATTGAAAGTCTTCCACTAGTAATTCATTAAAGTTTAAATTACTTTCTTCAGCTTTTCTTATAATTGCTGAAGCAAGTGGGTGCTGAGAGTTTTTCTCAATAGCCGCTGTAATTCTCAATAAATCATTTTCATTACCATCATACGCGATAATATCAGTTACTGATGGAACACCTTTTGTTAGTGTGCCAGTTTTATCGAAAGCGATTGTATTTAAAGTTCCCGCTTCTTCTAGGTAAAGTCCACCTTTAATTAAAACTCCGTTTTTCGCAGCATTACCGATCGCAGTAACAACTGCTACAGGTGTTGATATAACTAAGGCACATGGACATCCAACGACTAATATAGCTAATCCTTGATAGACCCATAAATTCCAATCAGCATTAAATAATACCGGCGGTACAACCGCAATTAAAAATGCTAGAACAACAATTGCTGGAGTATAATACTGCGCAAATCTATCGACAAATGCTTGAGACGGTGCACGCTCTGCCTGTGCTTCTTCGACTAAATGAATGATTTTTGATAGTTTTGTATCTTCGACTCTTTTTGTAACTTTGACTTCAAGAAATCCTTCTTCATTTAGTGTTCCAGCAAACACTTCATCATCTACTGTTTTAGTTACAGGAATACTTTCACCTGTAATCGCAGCTTGATTTAATGTTGATATACCTTTAATAACAGTTCCGTCCATCGCTAACTTTTGACCTGGTTTTACAATCATAATATCGCCGACTACAATGTCATCAACATGTACACTCATTTCTTCATTACCACGACGAATGAGTGCTTCTTTAGGTGCAATTTTCATTAACGATTCAATAGACTCTCTCGCTTTGTCTACTGAATAACGTTCTAACGCCTCACTTATAGCAAATAAGATGACAACAACTGCCGCTTCAGTCCATTGTCCAATAAGTGCAGCACCTATAATAGCAATTGTCATTAATGTATTCATATCAAATGTAAATTTGCTTAAATTTTTAAATCCAGTAATGAATAACGAATACCCACCAATTATAATCGCTGATAAATAACCAATTGTAGGTATAATGTGATTTTCTCCATATCTCATGCTTAATAACCAGCTAATTACGATTATAATTGCAGAAATATATAACTTAATATTTTCCTTTTGCTTCCAAAACGGTTCACGTTCTATCGTTTGTTCCTTTTCATCGCGGATTTTTAAGTTTTCAAAAGCGCCTGCCTTCTCTAAGTCCTCAATCGACGTACTTCCCTGGACATAAATCTTAGAAGCCCCGAAGTTTACTTTCGCATCATCGACTCCTTCAAGATCTTTAACGTTATCCTCAAAAATCTTTGCACAGTTCGCACAAGATAAACCATCAATTCGATACGTTTTCATTTCTTCTGATCGATTAGTCATTACAATTCACCTCATTACCATGTTCTAACGCATTCATAAATAAAGTTTTAACATGACCGTCATCAAGAGAGTAAAATGCTAATTTACCTTCTTTTCTAAACTTAACGATACCTGCTTTATGTAAAGTTCTTAAATGGTGAGAAGCATTCGCGACAGTAACACCAATAATATTTGCGATATCACATACGCATAACTCATCAGCATTCAATAAAGCAAACGTAATCTTCGCTCGATTCTCCTCAGCAATCGCTTTAAATAACTTCGCTACACTTTTAATATCCTCATTTTCTAACTCACTTTGGATTTGATTTACTTTATCCTCATCATAAGAATAAACATCACACGTATCCTTATTACTCATACACTCCACCTCATTCAAGTGATTACTTGATTATATTATAACCTGTTTAAAATACTTATTCAAGTGTTCAATTGAATGAAAAATTAAAAACAATCCATTTCTTTAAGGCTGATGTACTTACCGTTTCCTATAATAATATGATCTAAGAAATCAATGCCGATGAGTTCACTGCTCATTTTAAGTCGTTTACTGACTTCGATATCTTCACTTGAAGGCGTTGGGTCTCCACTTGGGTGGTTATGAACACAAATAAACGCTGCAGCACTTCGTTTCACTGCTTCTTTAAAAATTTCCCTCGGATGTACGACTGTTGTATTTAAAGAACCTTTAAATACCGTTTCCTGATGAATAACTTTATACTTTGTTGATAAGTAAAGTACAACAAAATGTTCTTGCTGATAATACCGCATCTTTTCCATCAACAAATTAGATACATCATCCGGTGAGTGAATGAAGACATCGTCTTCTAGACTATGGCTATGCATTCTTACAGCAAGTTCTATAACTGCGAGGATTTTTATTGCCTTAGCTTCTCCAATCCCTTTAATTTTAGTGAGTTCTTGATACGTAATATCTCTCAAATCATTTATTTTTTTAAGATTTTTTAATACATTATCTGCTAAAGATAAACTGCTCTCATTACGACTTCCTGTGTTAATTATAATCGCTAAAAGTTCACGATTTGTTAAATTATCTGCACCATATATTTTTAGTCGTTCACGTGGTTTATCTGAAGCCATCATTTCTTTTATCATCAATTCATTCATAAAAATCCTCCAAAATAAATAGTCGTTAAATCATCGTAACTGATAAAAGTTAAAATAGTACTCGTCATAATAAACGGGACATATGGCAGCTTTCTATAATTTGTCGTTTTAATTAATTCGACAATAATTACATAGAAACCACCAACTATATAAGAAAGTAAAACAATAAAACTAAACATTAAAGTTGGAGTAATTAAAGTTAAGACACAGAACAATTTAATATCTCCATATCCAATTTGATTTTGAAATAAGTAATAAATAAAATGTATGAGTAATATAATGACGAGATCATCAAATAAATTTATATAATTAAAATTAGTTAGGTAAAGACCTGTAATAAGTAATACCGATAAAAGAAAGTTCGGTATTTTAAAGTGAATTGCATCATAAATGGCAAGTGGCACTAAAAATATTATTAATAAGTAGTACAAATTAAAGTCTCTAAACTGTATATATACTAAACTAGGTAATATAAAAAGAATCGATAAAAGAAGTTCATTATAAAAATAAGTGAAAGGAATGGGTTCATGACACTTACGGCATTTTCCTCTACTAAATAAAAATCCGAGGATTGGAATTAATGCGATTGTACAAATTGATGCACTGCATTGATTACATCTACTTCTTCTAGTTAAAAACTTAAAATCAAATTCTTTTTCTTCAAGCACAACGTAAATAAATGAAGCAAATATCCCTCCAATTATAAATAATAAAAGAATAAAACCACCCCCTGAAATAATGATTTAACTATAGGGGATGGTTGGTATTATGTAAAATCGCGATATTTAAAATATTTTCATCATTTTATTCAGTTTTTTAATTTTAAAATATAGATAACTAGTAATTTTAAATAATTCTTATTTCGTAATTTTAAATTGATAAAAAAGCACTCTAATTATAGAGCGCCTATTGTTAATAGTTATATTTACATATTCTTATTATTAAAATACTTTTTTGTTAAATAAGATCTTTTATTTAACAAAAATGATTCTGACCATTTAAAAAGTGTTAATTATATTTATTTATTTAACAAAATCAAAAATAAAAACGAAAATTTGTTAAATATATTCATTTGATTAACAAATTCGGTAATATTTTGTAAATTAAATTTCAAAAGTTAACCTAACAGCTATTTTAAAATACGCAGTAGCATAACATCCGTAGGAATAATATTTACAGTATCTCTAACTCACAGCCTTCAACCCAACAACTCCGATTATAATAACCACTAAACTCACGATTCGTCCAAAGCTCTTTGATTCTCCGTAAAATACCATGTTCACGATTACTGCTGCGGCTGTACCAATTCCGATCCATACCGCATACGCTATACTGACTGGGAGATAGTTAAATGCTTGGTATAGTGAGACAAACGCTCCTCCGAATCCACCAAAGAATAGTATGAAGTTTTTCACTGATTTTTTCTGACTAAACCCGTTTAATCCTATAACTCCAACGAGTTCTAATATTGCTGCTAAAAAGACGTATAACCAACCCATTATTCAACAACCTCTTTTTTATTTGTATCATCTGTTAAATTTAACGCAATGACTCCAATGACTAATAGTCCAATGAAGAATCCTTTTTCTATCGTAAACACTTCGTCAAATAAGTATATATCCATTAATGCTGTGCCGACGGTTCCTGCTGCAGCGAATACCGCATATACTGTTCCTGTCGGTAATGATTCACACGCTTTTGATAAAATTAAAAAGTCTAAGACAATAATTGGTAAAAGTATTAACCAGTGCCACCACGTACTCGCGACGTTAAATCCATAGATCCAAACGAGTTCAAAGAAGCTCGTTAGAAAAACGTATACCCATGCTTTATTCATAAAAAATCTCCTTCTAAAAATGAATGACTATCAGTCATTAAATGTTAAAATAAAAAAATACTAAATACCGTGTAAAATAAATTTCAGTAATTCTTCTTTATATTCATTTGCTTTCT
>DWXM01000009.1 GCA_019119225.1 Candidatus Nosocomiicoccus stercorigallinarum | reverse complement strand
TCAGATGATGTTGTGTTTTGTGAGTTCGTCCTTGACCGTCTTGAGACTTTCGGCAACAAATGCGACACCTCCTGCTTTATTAATACGTTTGATTTGCTCTAATTGAATCGCTGATACGACACCTCCTGATGAACGTTTAACTTCAACCGCTACGAACGTACCATTGATACATGCTAGTAAATCCGGAACACCAGTGCTTGGGTTATTCGAGCCACCATGGATCTTTATCCACCAACCACCTAAACTATCGATATATCTTTTGATGTCATTCTCGATTGCTTTCTCACTTCTCATTTTCAAACTTACCTTTCAGATACTCTCTATCAATCTGAATTCCAAGTTCTGCTATGATGTCGATAAGAAATCCTGTAGTGTCAATGTTCTTAAAATCTGCTTTCCATTCGTCGAGTAGGTCGATTGCATCTTCATAAGTGCATCTCTCGTCTAAATGTTTGTAG
Organism: Candidatus Nosocomiicoccus stercorigallinarum; assembly: GCA_019119225.1. Lineage (GTDB taxonomy): Bacteria > Bacillota > Bacilli > Staphylococcales > Salinicoccaceae > Nosocomiicoccus > Nosocomiicoccus stercorigallinarum. Next base: position 3,243 of record DWXM01000009.1, on the reverse strand, counting down.
AAAACATCTGTGAAGTCCTGAAGTGTGAATGTGATTAACTGTTCTAAAAACTTAATTCTTTCGGCTTGCCAATCGTTGCGTTCCTGCATTGCTTCGGTTAACACAGTAAGTTCATTCACTAACTTCTCTACTCGGGTCTTCGTATTGTTGGATGATTTCATTTTTACGGAGCAACTCCTTTTCTAATTCATAGTTATCAGCTAATACTGATTTGTATAATCTCTTGTAGTTATCTCTATCAGCTGCATATAAATCGAGTAATTCCTTAAAATCTTTTATTTGCATTGAGCTTCTTTCTCCTCTCGTCATCGTATTTCTCTTGAAGTTCTCTGCGTTTACGATTTTTGCGATTCATTACTTCGATGTCTGAACGTTTGAAGGTTTTTGGTTTAGTAGGTGTGTTCCACCACGTTGTGAATGTCATGCTCGTTCACTCTCCTTTCCTCATCTCGGACCACCTCAGTCCATCTCGGACCACTCTTTACTTCTCCACTCCTTTTTAAAACATTGTTAGTTGCTCACTAGATCCTGTTATCATGTGATAAAATTGTTTAATTTCATCAATAGAGACAACATCTAAAGTCAATTTATCTCTCACAATGAAATGTTCTCTAGCGTAGCAGTAGCAACCTGCTATAAACTCTGTAAAGTCTTTCTTGATTAAAACTAGTTCTCCAGGTAATTTGATGTGATGATAATCAGTGTCGAAACTATCTGACCACTTTATCCAGTTATCAGGAATTATCATTCTTCCCACACCCCATGTACTTCAGCGTAGTGTGCATCCTTTTCGATATTCGAGTAATAATTCACTGTAATTGCTAAAGTCGTTAATACTGTTGCCACTAAGGTCATCAATGCTAACTCTTTAATATGTTTCATATTCATTCACCTATTTCACCTCCTGCTTATTACGGTTTAACCGTTATTCTTGTTATCATCATAGAATGTTGTCCAGTCAATTTCTAGAATCTTGCCGATTTCCTTTGCGATTGTGACACTTGGAGTTTTTCTGTCATTTTCAATCATATTGTAATATTCCTTGCTGACTCCTAGTTGGTCTGCCATGTCTTTTTGCGTCAATCCTTTAGCGCCACGTTTTAGCTTCATTGATTCAACCAATTCTGCACCCCCTTATAAGTTTCATTGTTAAACGTTTTGTTTAACTTGATTCTAAGTATACACACACGGGAATCTCAAATCAAGTATAAAGTTAAAGTTTTTGTTTATATTTTATTTCTTCTATTATATGCATTTTAAACTTTTGTTGTTAAACTTATAGTTTGCATTATATGAACTATTAGTTTATAATAAAGATATAGAATAAAAAAGGAAGGATGTTATTCTCTTTGATAAAATTAGAAGATATGATTGGTATGGAATTCGGTAATTGGAGTGTAATCGAATACTCTCATAGAACTAAGGGAAGGAAACATTTATTTAATTGCAGGTGTAAGTGCGGAACAGTGAAGGCGGTTTATAAAGATAACCTAGTACACGGTAAATCTAAAAGTTGTGGATGTTTAATAGGAGTGCAAGAAGATATAATCGGAAAGAAATACGGTCGTTTGACAATCCTTGAATTAACTAATGAAAGAAAGTTCGGAAATAAAGTGATGAACTGTCTTTGCGACTGTGGAAAAGAACACAAAGTAAGCATGAATGCTTTGAAGTTCGGAAGTATAAAATCTTGCGGATGTTTGGCCACACCAGATTTAACTGGTCAAATTTTCGGTCGTTTGACAGTTATTGAGAATTTAGGCGCAAAAGAGTACGGCAAGCAATTCTTTTTGTGCCAATGCGATTGCGGAGAAGAAGTGCAAGCATCACGTACCATATTGAATTCTGGACTAAAAAAATCTTGCGGGTGTTTACGAAGAGAAAGTGCAAGTAAAAACCTAATGAAGACTTTATCTCTAAGGAGTGGCAAAAACCATTATAATTACAATCCATTGATAACCGATGAGGAAAGAGCGGAAAGTAGATACAGCATATATGGAGAAGATAGGAGGGTTTGGAGAAGGAAGGTTTATGAAAAATACGATTATACATGCGCCTGTTGTAAGCAACGTGGCGGGAAATTAAATGCGCATCATTTGAATGGTTATTCGTGGTACGAAGAAGGTAGATACGATGTGAATAATGGAGTCACTTTATGCAAGAGTTGCCATTTGGATTTCCACAGCGAATACGGTTACAGGGATAATACGAAAGAACAATTTGAGGAGTATTATAAAAAAGTTAAAGTATCAATTGTTTAAAAATATCACTTCCTCAATATCTATCACATTAAAGTATTATGCGCACCTACTTGATGAGCAGAAAGAAAAACAAGGCAAAAAAATTAGGGAGTTATTTTCTTAACTGCCACCAGAACCACCTATTAATTTAGGTGGCTTTATTTATTATATAAAATAAAAAAAGACGCCCAATTAAGGACGTCCAATACACTACCCAATGAATTAATACACTTCTGTAATCTGAACTTGATCTAAATGTATCCAACCCTTATTCGTACTTGAGTAAATTCTTGCCCAACCTGATTTGTGTGTTGAGAAGATATACACTACACTACCGTCTGGAATGTCATTGCCATATCGATTTCTAAACGTCTCATTGCTCCAACGTCTATATGCAGCACCCTTACCGTTGCTAGATTTCACAACTCCTTTAGCATATGCTTTTGCACGTGCTTTGCGACCTTTACGCTTATTGAATGTTGTTGGTGTTTCCTTCTTAGAAGCTGGTTTACTCGCAGGCTTTTTAGCTGGTGCTTTCTTAACTCCGTTTAACTCATCAAGATACTTCTTAACTAAGTTTCTAAACGCTTGGTACGTACCAGTTGCGTGCATTTTGTGTGGACAATCTTTACCGCTCCAGTCGTAGTGACGTTTCAGTCTGTCAATGCCCCAGTTATACTGTTTTAACACATGAGCAATATAAAGTGCCGCATTATCTTCTGCTTTCTTGTAACGTTCAGACTTAGCGCCAGAATAACCGTTATCCATACTGTAACAGATTTCAATACCGATTGACTTGCGGTTACCTGTACCATTTCCATTATCACCCGCATGCCAGGCATTTCGATTAAATGGGATTAACTGAATCGCTTCTTTATCATCTATAGCTACGTGATAGCTGACCTGTGCGTTGTTATTGTTACGATACGTCGCTTCGTTTCTAGCTGAAGCAGTATTCCCTGTGTTGTGAACTGTTACATATTCAGGTTTCATTGCGTATGGT
>DWXM01000058.1 GCA_019119225.1 Candidatus Nosocomiicoccus stercorigallinarum | reverse complement strand
GTTGTCGTCGCTAACAATTTAGAAGAAGGTATTGAAGCACTCGATCATATCGCTCTGTTTAAAGCTGAAGATACACTAAAAATCGAACCGATTATTATCGAAGAGTATTTAGACGGAGAAGAATTTTCACTTATGGTTCTTGTGAATGAAGATGTGTTTCATCCGTTTGAAATCATTGCTCAAGACCATAAATCTGCTTATAAAAAAGGGGTCGGTCCTAATACTGATGGGATGGGTGCATATGCGCCAGTCACACATATTGATGAAACCATTCGTCAAGAAGCAATTGATAAACTTGTCGCACCAACAGTTCAGGCAATGGTTGATGAGGGTATGAAGTATTTCGGAGTATTATATCTTGGTGCAATGAATACTAAAGACGGCGTAAAAGTGATTGAGTATAACGCACGCTTTGGTGATCCAGAAGCACAAGTATTAATGAGTATGCTTGAAAATGATTTTTTAAATATGCTAGAAAAACTAAAACGTAAAGAACCGTTTGAAATGAAGTGGAAAGAGGGGTACATGGCAGGTGTAGTACTTGCGACAAAAAACTATCCATATAAAGAGAATTTTGGTCTTCCACTTGAATTTCCGGAAGAGTTGAAACAACATATGTATATTAGTGGATTATCTCAAAAAGAAGACGGTAGTTATATTTCAAGTAAAGGACAAGTGCTTATGATTTGTAACCACGGAGATACGATTGAAGAAGCGCTAGACAACGCGTATCAAAATATCCGGCAAATTAAATATAACGACGGTGATTTCTATTATAGAGAAGATATTGGACACCGCGCGTTATATAGAAATAAGTAAAGACGAGCAAAGCTCGTCTTTTTATATTGAATGATTTAAATTGTCGTTTTAGTTATAATATTTTAAGAGGTGAAACGATGTATACACGTTTTAATGACCATAAGGAAACAATCGCTTGTTCGTTACTTGGGATATTTTTTTTAATACAAGGATTATTTATTTTAATTAATTATAAAGGAATTACAACACCAGAAAGTGCATCTAGTGATAAAGTAAAAAATGTGTTTGATTTTATTAATATTTTCTTTATCGAGCTTAGAAATATATTAGGCGTAGTCTTCCAACATTCGCTTGTAATAACTGTTTTAACTGGTGTTATTTTAGTAGCGCTTGGTGGATTAATGTTTAAGTTCGCTCGAGTGATGAATCGTACAACGTATTATGACAGACGTTTTATCGTTTTCTTTTTTAGTTTAACGTTTTTAATGTTTATTTGGACGACAGTTTTAATGTCTAACGTCTACGGTTGGACGAGTATACTATTTTTAGTCGCGTTTATTGTACATATGATCTATAACGTTTTTAACGAATATTTTGATAAGAAATACCGAAAAGCACACTATTTAGTGATTCTCTTTTTCTATGCTGTCGCGTACTTCTTTACACAAAATAGTGTTTATAACAATATCGATTCTGGCCTAAGACCAACAGACGTCCTTTCAATTAATATGTACTTTACGATGACATGGATACTTGGCTTACTGAGTCTATCAGTTGGTGTGTTTTTATCTAAATCAGAGAACATTTTAAAGCGTCCAGTAAAAGAAGAGAAAAATGAGATGTCGCGTGTCGCATCGAGACGTAAATTAAAGTTTGACGTCGATGTGAATAAGTATTTTAAATTTATGCAGCCGGTTTATAATTTTAGAGATAAAATCATCCAAAAATTTTATGATTTCTTTGAAATACAGCCTGTGAAATGGATAAGGGTTAACTATATTGAACTCGTACTCGGAATATTAACTTTACTCGTTATATTTTTAGAGTTTAACAACCGTAACAACGTTGTTTTTGAAGGATTATTTAAAATTTCAAATATCAAGTATATGTATGAATGGTTTAACTTAGCACTTACATTTGTACTCGCGTTACTTTATATTGTGTTTACAATTTTAAATACGGTAAGAAATACAGCATATAACCGTCAAATGATTATAATTGTCGCATTATGGTTAAAAGTAACTACAAGCTTATTTATAACGCTATTTAGAGATGTAGAGTTAAGTATATTTATACTTCCGTTGAACTTTGCACTCGTGTTACTTACAACACCACTTTTATTAATGAGTATATTTAAAACCTTTAGAGGTGAAAAAGATGAAGAAGCATAACTATAGTGGACGTATTGACTCAAGTCGTCCAGAGCGGTTCCATCAAATTGTTGAACCATATACGAATGAAGCAAATAGTGACGTAATTATTGGGTTTATGTCTGACGAAGGTGTTAGAAGAAATAAAGGGCGTATTGGAGCAAAAGAAGCACCTGAAAAAATTAGAGAAAAATTATCTTCTCTTGCATATACGTCACCAATATTTGATGCTGGCAGTGTTGAAGGTACTGAAGATCTTGAAACATCTCAGAAAATACTCGGTAAAGCAGTGAGTGAACTCCTGAGTCATAATAACTTTCCAGTCATTTTAGGTGGCGGACATGAAACAGTATATGGTCACTATTTAGGGGTACGTGATGCGTATAAAGATAAACGTATCGCAGTATTAAACATCGACGCACATTTTGATTTAAGAAATGAAGAAAAAAGTTCTGGGACGATGTTTTACGAAATGTTAAGTGAAGATGATAATATTGACTACTTTGTCATCGGAATTCAGCCGTTTAGTAATACGAAGTCATTGTATGAGAATGCAGAGAAATTTAACGTGAAGTATTGGACACTTGATGAGTTGCGTAATGATTCATATTTATCTGCAATTAAAACAGCACTTGAAGACTATGATTATGTATTTATGACATTATGTATGGATAGTATTCAGCAGTCATATGCTCCAGGAACAAGTGCACCAGCACCTAACGGATTTACTGCTGAAGAAATTATTAAAACAGTGAAATATTTCGCATCACTAGAAAATCTTTCATCGTTTGATATTTCAGAAGTGTCGCCACCACTAGACATCGACGACCGTACATCAAGTCTAGCGGCGTTAATTGTGATAACATTATTAAATGAAAGAAACAGTAATTAGGAGGATTATCATGAATGAAATTACAGATCAACAATTAAATGCAAAAATTCAAGAGGCAAGAGAACTCGTTAAGAAAAAAGCAATTAAATCAGGGGTTGCTGCAGCACTTCCAGTACCTCTTTTAGACTTAGGTACGGACGTTAAATATATGGCAGAAATTGAAGATGAAATTAATGAAGTTTTCGGTGTAACGAAAAAAGACATCGAAGATAATGCGGATGCAATTAAAACACGTATCATGATTATGTTTTCTAGTGGTGCGGGTGATGTTGTGTCTAAGTTTTCATCGAAAGTATTATTAAAAGCTGTCGGTGGTTTTTCTAAAAAAGATAAAAAACCATCACTTGCCGTATCTAAAGTGATTACACATAGTGTAAATGGAGTTGTAAGTTTTTACCTTATGAAAAAGCTCGGCGACAGCCATATTGATTTTGTTGTAAAACAACTTAAAAATTCATAAATGTGTAATAACTTTTAATGAAATTCTCTGTGAAATCGTGTACAATTATTATAATTCATATGTTTAGACGTTTTGTAAAGGAGAGAGAACATGCAGAAAAAAACGTTTTCTGTTGTCGATGAAACAGGTATCCATGCGAGACCTGCGACTAAACTTGTACAAACAGCAACAAAGTTTAAGTCTAACATTGACCTAGAATATAACAGTAAAAAAGTAAATCTCAAATCTATCATGGGTGTAATGTCACTTGGTGTTGGAAAAGGCGCGGAGATTACAATTCACACAGACGGTGATGACGAGACAGAAGCACTTCAAGCCATTCAAGATACATTAGTCCATGAAGGTTTGATAGGTAATGAGTAAATTAACAGGCATCACTGTTGAGCCTGGAATTGTAAGTGGAAAAGTAATCATTGTCGAAGATGTTTTCTTTGATATCAACTCAAATTCAATCGATGCCGCTTCAACTTGGAAAGAACACCAACGTTTAGATATCGCTATAGAAACCTCAAAAAGAGAACTTCGTGTTATTCAAGATAATAGGGAGTTCTCTATTTCTTTAGGTGACGAAGCGATTTTAGAAGCACAAATTATGATGCTTGAAGATCCGTACTTTATTGGAGATATTAGAGAAGTAATTGATCAGAAAAAAACAGCAGAGTACGCAGTTAATTTTGTAAAAGATGCATTGACAGCTTCTTTTGATACGATTGATGATGCATATTTACGCGCAAGAAGAAACGACGTCATTGACTTAACAGAGCGTATTATCGCAAACCTTCTTGACACACCAAGAGTTGACTTATCACTGCTTGATTCAGATACGATTATCGTCGCAAAAGAACTCCCGCCATCTATTACCGCAAGTTTAGATAAAAAGTTCGTTAAAGGCGTCGTATTAGAGTCTGGTGCCAAACACTCACATACCGGATTATTACTGATGTCAAAAGGGATACCGGCACTTTTTAACGTGGAAGATGCGATTCAACACGCGAGAAATCATAATTTTGCGATTTTAAATAGCCATGAAAGTATAATTAATTTCGCACCGACGAAAGAAGAATTAGAAGCTGTTACAATCGTAAAAGAAGATGATAGCGACGTTGAATTAACAAAAGAAACGTATTCAAAAGACCACGTCAAAATTAAAGTGTCAGCGAACGTTTCGATTCAGTCTTCCGTTGAAGAAGCGATTCGCTATAAAGCTGAAGGCGTTGGGTTAATGCGAACAGAGTTTATGTTTATGAGTCATGACGATTTCCCAAAAGAATCTGATGAAAATAGAGTGTACGAATCGGTTGTAAAATCGCTAGAAGACGTGACGTTTCGTTTACTCGATATCGGTGGAGATAAGTTTTTACCATATCACCCAAAAGAATTACTCGACGAAATTAACCCAGCACTTGGTACAAGAGGTGTTAGATTTTTAAAGCTTCATGAACAAACACTTCGCCAACAAATTCGTGCGATTATTCGTGCGAGTCGATTTGGTACAGTAAAAATCATGGTGCCGATGGTAACGTCCGTTGAGGAATTTTTATGGATACAAAATATACTTCGTGAAGAAGAAATTCATTTAAGAATGACAGAACAAAAAATACCACTTGGTGCGATGATTGAAACACCTGCATCAGCGATACACGTCGATAGTTTCGCTAAATATGCGGACTTTTTAAGTATTGGTACGAATGATTTAACACAGTTTTTACTCGCGTTTGACCGAACGAGTCCAAACTTTGATACGCTTGCACAGTCGATGCATCCGAGTATTTTTAAAGTAATACGAAATGTCGTAATAAGTGGTAAAAAACACGACATACCAGTTTCGATTTGTGGCGTACTTGCACAAAATATCGAAGCGATACCAATATTACTTGGACTTGGGATTCGTCATATTAGTATCGATCCAAATAAAATGGTCGAAGTAAAAACAAAAATACCACAATTAAAAATTAAACAACTCCGTAGATTACGTCCGCTAATCAATCACATTGAAACAGAAGAAGAAATACTCTCTGTCGCACGCAGATTAAATCAGTCAACCTAAATACACTGTATTTAGGTTATTTTTTTAATAGCAGTACAAAACTTTTGTGAACGGTTGAACATGTATACTATAATTGATATACAACAAAGAGTATTTTAAATATATATATGAGGAGGAGAAGAATGGAAGATGTTTTAATTGGTCGAATACTGACCGGTTTAACACTTGGTGTACACATTCTTTACGCAACCATAGGTGTAGGTATTCCGTTACTTATTATGGTTTTAGAATTTTTAGGCATTAAAAAGAATGACTATCACTACTTAACAATGGCGCGTCGTATCGCAATGGGGTACACAGTAACTGTTGCGGTAGGCGTTGTGACAGGTACAATTATCGGTCTTCAATTATCACTCATTTGGCCAGAGTTTATGCAGCTTGCAGGGCATATTATTGCGTTACCTTTATTCATGGAAACATTTGCGTTTTTCTTTGAAGCAATATTTTTAGGAATTTATCTATATACATGGGATAGATTTACGAATCGTTGGCATCACTGGTACTTAACAATTCCAGTCGTGTTTGGTGCAGGAATTTCAGCAGTATTTATTACGATGGTGAATAGTTTTATGAACTCACCAGCTGGATTTGATATTGTAGACGGTGCGTTAGTAAACGTTGATCCGCTTAAAGCGATGTTTAACCCTTCAATGCCAGAAAGGGTATTCCACGTATTAGTGACTGCTTACATGACTGCAGCATTCATTATGGCATCAATCGCAGCATTTAAACTATTAAAAGCAAAATTTGATGAGGACCGCGAGTATCATAAAAAAGGCTTAAAATTTATGATGATCATCGGTTTAATCATGTCAGCACTCACACTTCTTGCTGGAGACCTTTCAGCAAAATATTTACACGAAAACCAACCAGAAAAGCTTGCAGCAATGGAGTGGCACTTTGAGACTGAAAGTAATGCCGACCTTATTTTATTTGGTGTTCTTGATGAAGAAGCACAAGAAACTAAAGGTGCAATTCATATTCCAAGTGCGTTAAGTATTTTATCGGACTGGAAACCAAGTACTGAAGTGACAGGACTTAACGATATTCCAGAAGATGAATGGCCACCACTCGTTATACATTACTTCTTTGACGTCATGGTATTTTTTGGAATGTTTGGTTTAGGTGTGAGTATTTTATACTTCATCTTACATTTCTTTAAAAAAGACTTTCTATATAGCACGCCGATGTTATATCTATATATATTAACTGGGCCGTTATCATTTTTAGCGATTGAAGCGGGTTGGTTTACAGCTGAACTTGGACGTCAGCCATGGATCGTCCGAGGATACATGCGAGTCAGTGAAGCAATTACTGAAGCGAGCGGTTTAGGTTTAACATTAATCCTATTCGGTATTTTATACTTCGTTTTAGTAACGACGACGATTTTAGTTATGACACGTATGTTTAAAGATAAGTCAGCAACAAAAAGCCAAATCGAATACTACGGCAAAGAGAGTTTAGATGAGACTGGAGGTCGATTCTAATGGATTTCGCTACTTTAGGTATAACGGTTTTATGGACGTTTTTATACAGTTATGTGGTGATTGCATCGATTGACTTTGGTGCAGGGTTCTATAACTTCTATGCAAAACTTACAGGAAAAGATAATATCATCACACCAATTATTACTCGGTATTTAAACCCTGTATGGGAAGTAACAAACGTATTCTTTGTATTCTTCTTCGTTGGAATTGTCGGGTTCTTCCCGGACACTGCTTATTATTTAGGGACAGTGTTACTCATACCAGCATCGATTTCATTAATTATGTTAGCGATTCGTGGAAGTTATTATGCATTTAACCAGTATGCAAAAGATTCAAATATGGTCTGGGCATTTTTATACGGAGTAACAGGGTTATTCATACCAGCGTCTTTATCAGTCGCTTTAGTAATTGCTGAAGGTGGATTTATTGAAGAGACTGCGAGTGGATTAGACCTTGACTTTATAGAGTTGTTCTTTAATGGTTACGCATGGTCAGTCGTATTTTTAGCAGTAATCTCAGTACTTTATATTTCAAGTGGATTTTTACTATTTTATTCAAACCGTGCAAAAGCATATGAAGCAGTCAAATTAACGAGAACGTGGTTCTTAACGTGGACAATACCGATGCTCGTCATTACACAATTTGTTTTCATAGAACTTCGTGCAACAAATAGAGAACATTTTGACAATGCTACACAAAATTACTGGTACTTATTCTTGTTAAGTTTCGTATTTATGTTAGTTGCGATCTATTTAGTATATAAAAAGAAAAATTACGGTGTCGCGTTTATTATGATTATGCTTCAATTCGCAACAGCATTTTTTGGATATGGTGTAAGTAAATTACCATATATTTTATATCCGTTCATTGAACTTGATTCTGTAGTTAACGACTCGATGGCAATCGCACTCGTCATTGCATTTGTTTTAGGTTTACTACTTTTAATTCCAAGTCTTATAATGTTAATGAGATTATTCTTATTTGACAAAGACTACGTACAAGGTAAGGAGTAAATTATGAAAAAAGAGTTTGCAGTCATCGGACTCGGACGATTTGGTTCTAGTATTATCAAAGAGTTAAGAGAACTTAATGTAAACGTCCTTGCTATCGATAAAGACGAAGCAATTATTAATGATTATAAAGATATGGTGACTGAAGCGGTCATTGGTAATACGATGGATGAAAATGTGCTAAAAAGTGTTGGAATCACAAATTTTGACCATGTAATTGTCGCGATTGGTGAAAATATCCAAGCAAGTATCTTAACGACATTAATTTTAAAAGATCTTGGAGTAGAGAAAGTTACAGTAAAAGCACAAAACGACTATCATGGTAGAGTGTTAGAGAAAATCGGTGCAGATGCAGTTATCCATCCAGAACGAGATATTGGTCGATTACTCGCACATCGACTCGTTTCAACACACACACTCGATATATTAGAAATATCCGATGACCATTCAATTGTAGAATTTAAAGCAATTGATGACTTTACCGATAAAACACTCGAACAACTCGACTTTAGAAATGAATTTGGAGTATCAGTACTTGCAATCAAAAGACATGAACATATCATCGTCTCACCAGACGCAAATACTAAAATTTTAGAAGATGATATACTAATTTTAATTGCGAGTGATCAAGATTTATCTAAATTTGAAATTGTCATGGGAGACCATTAAAAAATACCCGTTACTGAATTGTAACGGGTATTTTAGTGTTATTTTTTATTTTCTAACGTCTCATCATTAACGCGCATAATCATTGGTAAGATCATCGGTTTACGATGTGTTTTCTTATATAAATGGTTCGATAGTTCTTGGATGATTAATTGTTTGACGTTGAACCATTCGACGTTTTCTTGTTCTTCGAGTAATTTTTCTATAGAGTCTTTTAATCGTTTTTCTGAGTTACGGATGAGTTTAAATGATTCTCTCATATATACAAACCCGCGAGAGATGATATCAGGTCCAGAGAGTAGCGTTTTTGTTTTAAAGTCAATCGATACGACGACGACTGCTAAACCTTCTTCAGATAGCTCTTTACGATCTCTAAGGACAATGTTTCCAATATCTCCGATACCGATACCATCAACGAATACTGTACCAGCAGGTACTTTTCCAGATACTTCTGCATCGTTTCTATCGATTGATAGGACATCTCCATTTTCCATTAAGAAAATTTTATCTTTATCGACACCAGTATCGATACCGAGTTCTTTATGGATTTTTAGCATACGGAATTCACCGTGTATAGGCATAAAGTACTCTGGACGAATGAGTCGTAACATCAGTTTTTGTTCTTCTTGAGAACCGTGTCCTGACGTATGGATGTTTGACAGTGGACCATGAATGACGTCTGCACCTGCTTTATATAAAGCGTTGATTGTCTTATTCACACTCATCGTGTTCCCTGGAATTGGTGAACTACTAAATACGACCGTATCGTCTGGAATAATTGAAATTTGTCGGTGTGTACCGTTTGCGATACGTGAGAGTGCCGCCATCGGTTCTCCTTGAGAACCCGTACAAAGAATCATAATTTGATGTTTTTCGTAACGGTTAATTTCTTTTGCTTCGATGAATGTATCAACAGGTGCTTTAATATAGCCGAGTTCTTGACCGATTTTAATGTTGTTTTCCATACTTCTACCGAAAACGACAATTTTACGATTGAATTTTACAGCTGCATCAATCGCTTGTTGTACTCTGTATATATTTGAGGCAAAAGTAGCAAATATGATACGACCTGAGCATTGTCTAAATATATCTTCTACGTTTTGACCCACTTCTTTTTCACTTATCGTAAAGTTTGGTACTGTTGCGTTTGTTGAGTCTGAAAGTAGTAGAAGTACACCTTCTTCACCAAGTTTGGCCATCTTCGCGATATTTGCGGGTTCACCGACAGGTGTGAAGTCAAATTTAAAGTCACCCGTATGAACGATATTTCCTTCAGGTGTTTTTACAACGACTCCGTATGCTTCAGGTATCGAGTGTGTTGTTAAGTAAAATTCGACAGATAAATGATCAAACGTTAATACATCAGATTCGTCAATTGGATTTAAAGACGTACGATGCATCAGTTTATGCTCTTCTAATTTATTTTGAATTAAACCAAGCGCAAGCGGTCCAGAATATATCGGAACTGAAATCTCTTTTAATAAAAATGGAATTCCACCGATATGGTCTTCGTGACCATGAGTGACGACAAGCGCTTTAATTTTATCTTCATTTTCTTTTAAATAAGTGTAGTCTGGGATAACGTAATCGACACCAAGTTCATCGTCACTTGGGAATTTTATCCCTGCATCAATAATAATAATTTCATCTTTATATTCCACACAGTAAGTGTTTTTCCCGATCTCCCCAAGTCCACCTAGGGCGAAAACATTTACTTTAGAAGTTTTACTCATCTAGCTTAATAACCTCAAAGTTTTCATTATGTTCTTTTTCATAGGCTAAATGATCGGGACTTAACGCTTCAATGTGCTCTAGTGTAACTTCTTTATCAGCAAAATATTTTCTCACTTGCTCAATGTTTTTTGCTTCAATGTAAACTGATAATGTTTCTTCACGTATAATACGTTGTGTTTTATGGTTTTGATAAAATACTTTAAAAATATTCATACTTAATAAGCTCCTTAATTATTTAATAAAAAAACAAGATGTGCTCAACCTGTAAGCACATCTTTCAACCGGATGGATATCCTTTTTATACTTAGTTGCAAACCGCCAATACGGCCTTTAGATGTTATTGAGTCTATCTACTAGTGTTAAATTGTCTCAACACAACTCGTACCTTTTTACTTAATTTTATTTTACCTCATAGACGAAAAGGTTGCAAAGACTTTATAATAATAAAAAAGGAGGTAGACGAATGGATGCCTTGGCGATTTTTGACAAAATTAAACAAGAAACTAAACGTGAGGACAAACCGTTTCAACTCGTCGAATTTAACGTGAGAGATAACATGTACATAATGAATGTTACCTATAAAAATGTCTTTACGACGAGAAACAATCATCATACATTCCCTCACGATTTAGATCCTGAAATTTTAAACAAAGAAACGTACGAACAATTAACAGAATTACTTGATGATAAAAAAATTCCTTACACTGTTCGTAACGATGATTTTATATAATTATTCTACAGGTACTGCATTTTCATGTGGCACTTCAGGATTATTTTTATCGATATGGTCATAGAACATAATGCCGTCTAAATGATCCATTTCGTGTTGGAGTACAATCGCAAGAAGTCCTTTTGCTTTAATTTCGACTTCGTTGCCGTCGATATCTAAAGCAGTCACTCTAAAACGTTTATGTCTATGCACGATGCCGTCAATATCTTCATCAACACTTAAGCAGCCCTCACCACCGGGAATGTATGTTTCTTGGACTGAGTGGCTTTTTAATTTTGGGTTGATGAGCATTAAGTCGTGGACGGGCTGATTATTTTCATCTGTAATATAGATCGCAATCATTCGCTTATCTAAATTAATTTGCGGTGCAGCGAGCCCAACTCCAGCTCTTAAATTATATTTTTCAGCGAGTGTTTCATCTTGAGAATTAATGAGAAATTCTCTCATTTCACGTAACTCACGTTTTGTTTCTTCGTCAATTTCTGTAATTTCTTTAACCTTTTTTCTTAATATCGGATGTCCATCTCTGACAATATCATCCATAGTAAGCATATAATCTCTCCTACTGTCGTTAATTCATTCATTTAATTATACAATAATTCTATGAAATATATCAAAAACAAGCATTCATAACTTTAAACTATCTATAATGATAATACTTAGTAATGCCTTAAAAGCCGATATCTTTTATATGATATATTAGTTTGTGTTATTATGAATGTAAGCATTTTTATGAAAGGTATGGTGAAGAAGTATGGCACCGAAGAAAAAAGGGTTTGATCCGGTGGCTCAATTAAATGATATTGAAGAATCATTTGAGCTTTTTCAAATATTAGATGAAGAGGGTAAAATCATTAATAAAAATGAAATGCCAGATTTATCTGATGATGATTTAGTAGAAATTATGACACGTATGGTATGGACGAGAGTGTTAGATGAACGCTCAACTTCATTAAACCGTCAAGGACGTTTAGGGTTCTATGCACCAACTGCAGGACAAGAAGCGTCACAAATCGCAAGTCATTATGCGATTGAAAAAGGAGATTACGTTTTACCAGGGTATCGTGACGTTCCACAGTTAATTTGGCACGGTTTACCATTATATAAAGCGTTTTTATTCTCTAGAGGACACTTTGAGGGTAACAAGTTCCCTGAAGGTGTAAACGCTCTAAGCCCGCAAATTATCATTGGTGCTCAGTTCGTTCAAACTGCAGGTGTCGCACTCGGTCTTAAAAAGAGAGAAAAAGAAAATGTAGCAATTACTTACACTGGTGACGGTGGTACTTCACAAGGGGATTTCTATGAAGGTATTAACTTTGCGGGTGCATTTAAAGCGCCAGCGATTTTCGTCGTTCAAAATAACCAGTATGCAATCTCAACACCGAGATCACTCCAAACTAAAGCGAAGACTTTAGCACAAAAAGGTGTCGCAGCAGGTATTCCGTCTGTTCAAGTTGACGGTATGGATGCACTTGCTGTCTATAAAGTAACTAAAGATGCACGTGAGCGTGCAATTAAAGGTGAAGGCCCGACATTAATTGAAACAGTATGCTATAGATTCGGTGCACACACATTATCTGGAGATGATCCAACACGTTACCGTGAAGAGTCTGAAGATGATGAGTGGGCGAAAAAAGATCCAGTTGTTCGTTTCAGAAAATTCTTAGAATCTAAAGATTTATGGAACGAAGAAAAAGAAAAAGAAGTAATGGAACGTGCGCGTGAGGAAGTTAAAAAAGCGATTAAAGAAGCTGACAAAGCAACACCACAATCTATTACTGGTTTAATTGATTTAATGTATGATGAGAACCCATCAAACATTAAAGAACAATATGAATACTACAAAGGGAAGGAGTCGTAATTAATGGCTGAATTAACAATGATCCAAGCGATCACTGAAGCGATGAAAACAGAACTTAAAAACGACGAAGATGTACTCGTGTTTGGTGAAGACGTTGGAGTTAACGGTGGGGTGTTCTTAGCGACACAAGGACTTCAAAAAGAGTTTGGAGTCGACAGAGTGTTCGACACACCACTTGCTGAAAGTGCGATTGCTTCACTTGGTTTAGGTTTAACATTAGAAGGGTATCGTCCAGTCATTGAAATCCAGTTCTTTGGATTCCTATTTGAAGCGATGGACGGAATCGCAGGGCAAATCGCGCGCCATAGATACCGTTCTGGTGCATCTAAAAGTACACCAATCGTAGTTCGTGCACCATTTGGTGGTGGGGTAAATACTCCAGAACTACACGCAGACTCATTAGAAGGATTAATGGCGCAAACTCCAGGTTTACGTGTAGTTATTCCTTCAACACCAACGGATGCTAAAGGGTTACTGATTTCAGCAATTCGCTCAAATGACCCAGTCATTTTCTTAGAGCATATGAAACTTTACCGCTCATTCCGTGAAGAAGTACCAGAAGAAGATTATGAAGTTGAAATTGGTAAAGCATCAGTTAAACGTGAAGGTACTGACGTTACACTAATTTCATACGGTGCAATGGTACATGAAGCGATTGCTGCAGCTGAAGCATTAGAAAAAGAAGATATTTCTGCTGAAGTTATTGACTTAAGAACAGTATCTCCAGTGGATTATGACACACTTGTAACATCTGTTGAAAAGACAAATCGCGCAGTCGTGATTCAAGAAGCACAGCACCAAGCAGGTGTCGGTGGACAAGTAACTGCTGAACTTCAAGAGCGTGCAATTCTTTCGTTAGAAGCACCAATTATGCGTGTAAGTGCGCCAGACACAGTATACCCATTTACTGCAGCAGAAAAAGTTTGGTTACCAAACAAAGATGATATTATTGAAAAAGTTAAAGACGTTATCAACTTCTAAATAGACGGAGGGAAATACATGGCATATGAAGTGAAGCTTCACGATATCGGTGAAGGAATTCATGAAGGGGAAATCGCAAAGTGGTTTGTATCTGAAGGAGACAAAATCGAAGAAGACGATTCTCTTGTAGAAATTGCAAACGATAAAGCAGTTGTAGAAATGCCGTCACCAGTATCAGGAACAGTTGAAAAAATTCACGTTGCTGAAGGTGAAGTAACAACTGTTGGTACGACAATTGTGACAATTGATGATGGTAGTGAATCTACATCAGGTGACGATGTAGAAGAAGAATCTGAAGAAAAAGAAGAAGTTAAAGAAGAGTCAAAAGATGAACATAAAGACTCTAAAGAAACGGAATCTAAAGAAGAAACAGAATCTAAAGAAGAAGTTAAATCTGAAGATGATTCTAAAGAAACAGATAAACGTTTCGTTAAAGCGATGCCGTCAGTACGTAAATTCGCTCGTGATAATGATGTTGACATTACTGAAGTAGACGGAACTGGTAAACATGGTCGTATCACAAAAAGTGACGTTGAAGCGTTTATGAGTGGAGATTCTAAGCCAGCGACTGAAGCTGAAGAAGGTTCTTCAGAAGAGACTCAGTCAACACCAAGTGCTGAGCGTCCAGAAGGTAGAGAAACACGTGAAAAAATGTCTTCAATTCGTCGTACAATTGCTAAAGCGATGGTTGAAAGTAAAAAGACTTCACCACACGTTACAAATATCGACGAAGTAATTGTAGACAACTTATACGATCACCGTAAGAGATTTAAAGCGTACGCTGAAGAACAAGGTACAAAACTTACGTATTTACCATACGTTGTTAAAGCGTTAGTTTCAGCGCTTAAAAAATATCCAGAATTAAACACGTCAGTCGATAGTGAAACAGATGAAATCATCCAAAAACATTACTATGACATTGGTATTGCTGCCGATACTGACCGTGGTTTAGTTGTTCCAGTCGTTCGTGACGCAAATACAAAATCTATATTTGAAATCGCAGATGACATCATAGAACTTGCAACTAAAGCGAGAGATGGTAAACTAAAAATGGAAGAGATGCAAGGTGGCAGCATGTCAATTTCTAACCTCGGATCTGAAGGTGGTAAATGGTTTACACCAGTGATTAACCAACCTGAAGTTGCGATTTTAGGTATTGGACGAATTGAAGAACAACCTGTCGTTGTTGACGGTGAAGTTGTTCCAGCGAAAGTTCTCGCAATTTCAATAAGTTACGACCATAGAGTAATTGATGGTGCGGTTGCACAAAGAGCATTAAACCACATTAAAAAATTATTAAATAATCCAGATTTACTATTAATGGAGGGGTAAAATAATGGTTGTAGGAGATTTCGCAATCGAAGTAGATACAGTCGTCGTTGGTGCTGGTCCAGGTGGATATGTAGCAGCAATTCGTGCGGCTCAATTAGGACAAAAAGTTGTTCTTGTAGAGAAAGAAAGACTTGGTGGAGTATGCTTAAACGTTGGATGTATTCCTTCTAAAGCATTAATTGCTTCATCACACAGATATCAAGATGCTAAAAACTCTGAAGATATGGGAGTTAAAGCTAAAGATGTTGAGTTAGACTTCTCTAAAGTTCAAGAATTTAAAGGAAAAGTAGTCGACCAACTTGTTGGTGGTGTTGAATCACTACTTAAAGGTAACAAAGTTGAAGTTGTTAAAGGTGAGGCTTACTTCTCTGGTAAAAACAGCGTTAAAGTTGCGACTGAAAAACAATCACAAACTTATGAGTTTAAAAATGCAATTGTAGCAACAGGTTCTCGTCCAATTGAAATCCCTGGATTTGAATTTGGTAAACGTGTACTTGATTCAACAGGTGCTTTAGGTTTAGAAGAACTACCTGAAAAACTAGTTGTTATCGGTGGAGGATACATCGGTACAGAACTTGGTACTGCATATGCTAACTTAGGTACAGAAGTAACTATTTTAGAAGGTATGAAAGACATTTTAGGTGGTTTCGAAAGAAACATGACTTCATTAGTTAAACGTAACCTTAAGAAAAAAGGTGTAAAAGTTGTCACTGAAGCGATGGCTAAATCGGCTGAAGAAACGGATAACGGCGTTAAAATTACTTATGAAGATAAAAAAGGAAACACTGAAGAAATCGAAGCAGACTACGTATTAGTGACTGTTGGACGTCGTCCAAACACTCAAGAAATTGGTCTTGAAGATATCGGTGTTAAACTTGACGATCGTGGACTTGTTGAAGTTGACAAACAAGGTCGTACTTCAGTAGATTCAATCTTTGCAATTGGTGATATCGTTCCTGGTTTACCACTTGCTCATAAAGCAAGCTACGAAGCAAAAGTTGCTGCTGAAGCAATTGCTGGTGAAAAATCTGAAGTAGATTACATCGGTATGCCTGCAGTGTGCTTCACAGAGCCAGAACTTGCATCAGTTGGTATTAACGAAACAGAAGCAAAAGAAGAAGGTCTTGACTACGTGACAGGACGTTTCCCATTTGCTGCAAATGGTCGTGCGATCGGTTTAAACAAAACAGACGGATTTGTAAAACTCGTTGCGCGTAAAGAAGATGGTCTTGTTATTGGTGCACAAGTAGCTGGTGATGGTGCTTCAGATATTATTTCTGAACTTGCATTAGCAGTTGAAACAGGAATGACGTTAGAAGACGTTGCATTAACAATTCACCCGCACCCAACATTAGGTGAAATGCCTATGGAAGCGGCTGAAGCAGCGCTTGGTCAACCAATTCACTCACTATAATATTTTAGTAAAGCGCTCGTTTGAGCGCTTTTTTATTTGGAGGTGTTTTTATGGAATATAGTTATCCACTAGATCTCGATTGGTCAACTGAAGAAATGATTACAGTCACACATTTTTATCGAATGATAGAAAAAGGGTATGAATCGGGAGTTAAGCAAGAAGCGTTAAGTCAAGCGTATCAAGAATTTAAACAAATCGTGCCGAGTAAAGCAGAAGAAAAGACATTATTTAAAGAATTTGAGAAAGTATCAAATTATCGTCCCTGGGACTTAATAAAACAATTAAAAAATAGTGAAAAAAATGATATTATTAAACCTTAGATTCCAAATAATGTATATACTTTTGGAAATAGGGTATATTCATAACACCTAAGTAAAAGGAGTGAAAAATATGGCGAAAAAAGATTACACAGTTAGAGTCGAGCCGATTTCAAGAGTGCCAGAAAAGATTTTTGGTTGGTTAGGGTGGCTTGCGTTACTTGCGATTGTCATATTCATTGCATACTTATCGTTTGCACTTGTAAAAGATCCTGAATTCGTAAATGTTATTCGTGAACAAAGTATTAATATGGCAAACGAACAAGGAATAAGTGCAGCAGAAGTAGAATCTATGGTTTTAGACTCAATAGGCAATATGTGGATTCTAAGCTTAATCGGAGTAATTCCTTTAATTATTTCATTTATTGGTTTAATTAAAATGAGAAAACGAATATTAGCAGGTGTGTTACTGTTAATTACTGCGATTATTATCGCGCCGTTCATAATTACGCTATTTTCTTCATTAATGTTTGTTATTGCAGCAATTCTTTTATTTGTCCGTAAAGATAAAGAAACAATTGTAGATGAATTTGAACATCATGATAATAGAAATATTAACAATTATGATGATGACGTACGTATTGCAGAAGACAAAAGAAGAAACCGTCCTGTAGATAACTATGAAGAAGATGATTTAGAAAAAACACGTATGTTTGAAGCGATCGATGAAGATGATTACAAAGAGACTCGCTTAAATGAGGATGAAGAAATTGTCATTAGAGGCGGTTCTAATGAGAGTCAAGATGCAAAACGTCTAAGACGAGAAAACGTTAATCGTAGAAATGAAGACTAATAATTCTAAGCAACTATTTTTAAATAGTTGCTTATTTTTTTGATTAAAATTAAATTTTCTGAAAATTTAGTTGTAACTTGACTGTGAGGTGTTAAACTAATATTTGTAAGAATTTTCGGATAATTATAATTTGGAGGAATCAATATGCAGTATTTATTTAAGTTTTCAAAGTTTATGACTAATATGATGGCGGTTTGGGTTATTTTATTTACAGTGATTGCACTTATTTACCCGAATTTATTTATTTGGATTGCTCCATACATAACAATTTTACTTGGTGTCATTATGTTTACAATGGGACTTACTTTATCTATCGATGATTTTAAAGAAATTTTTAAACAACCAATTAAAGTAATTGTGTTAGCACTCGCTCAATATTTAGTGATGCCTATCATTGCAGTGTCACTCGTATTTTTATTTAACTTACCACCAGAAATTGCGATTGGTGTTATTTTAGTTGGTTCAAGTCCAGGGGGGACTTCAAGTAACGTTATGACGTTTTTAGCAAAAGGTAATGTCGCATTAAGTGTTGCAGCAACAATAGTTACAACATTACTTGCACCAATTGTTACGCCTAGTTTAACACTACTACTTGCTTCAACTTGGTTAGACATTTCATTTTCAGCGATGATGGTGTCAATCTTACAAGTAGTATTAATTCCTGTATTACTCGGTTTAGGTGTGGGATCGTTATTTAGAAAACAAGTGGATAGAGTCGTCGACGTATTACCAATGATTTCTATGACAGGGATTCTTGGGGTGATGACAGCAGTGACTGCATCGAACGTCGATAACATTTTAACGTCTGGCTTAATTATTTTACTCGTTGTTATTTTACATAATTTACTTGGCTACGCGACAGGATTTTTATTAGGTAAAATATTTAAATTTAATCTTGCAGATACAAAAACAATTTCAATTGAAGTCGGTATGCAAAATTCAGGACTCGCAACAGCACTCGCAGTACAGCATTTTGAACCAGTCACAGCACTACCCGGTGCGTTATTTAGTGTATGGCACAGTCTTTCAGGTGCAGTACTTGCAAACGTTTTTGGCAAGCTTAAAGAAAAAGATCCAGATACAATGAACCAAAAATTTAACCAAGAAGTACATGTTTAAAATTATACTTAAAAAAAGAACCAGTGTATTAAACTGGTTCTTCTTCAATGTAAAACTGATTTAAAGTTTTAAACGTTTGTTTTAAATCTTCTAGAAATGCCTCGTCGGATTTCAACGCGCTGTCATCTGGTGAATAGTATTTACCGATCATTAACTCACCAGATTTTACAGTACTTAAACGGTCAATTGCTTTTTTAACATCTGCTTCATTTAAATCTTTAATAAATAACTTTTCAGGTTTCATATGATTTTTCGTAATGAAATAATTATCTCCGAGATTTAAAATATCCTCAATTTGTTGGTTCCATAATTCAGCAGCAGTTGATTTTGCAGGTGCTTCGTAAATAATCCCATACTGACAAAATGCGTGGTCTTTAAATAGTCCGATTTGAAAGTGCGGAAGCATTTTATATCCACGTTTATTTGTACCAAAAGCGACCCATGAATCAATTGGTGGGTTAACTTTTCTACGCGCATGTTGAGCGACGTGACTATAATGTGTGTTGCCTGTGATTTCTGTTAAATAATCAGTGAAATAGTCTCCTAAATGTTCTAATTTTTTTCTCGCATGTTGTTTTAATTCTTCCATCGTTTTTTCAAGGCTATCGTGCGTAAATACGTTAAAGTCTTCTTCAGTAAATGTATATTTCATTGTATGCCTCCATGTAATGTATAGCTTTATGATAAAATAATAAGTGGTAATCATCAAATGATTGAGGTGTATAAAAATGGATGTATATGAATTTGCGAAATCATTAATTAAAGATGCTGGAGATTTTATTGAAACAAGACGTCTAGAAGGTTTTGAAGTACTAAGGAAAACAGGACCGCATGATTTAGTGACGCCGGTCGATAAAGAAACGGAAAGCTTTATTTATAACCGTATTAAAGCACAATTCCCAGAACATAAAATTGTTGGAGAAGAAACATATGGTAAAGAAGTGACAGAGTTAAGTGGATATACGTGGATTGTCGATCCAATTGATGGCACAGTTAACTTCATTAACCAAAACGATAACTTTGCAATTTCTGTTGGAATATATAAAGATAACGAACCATTTTGTGGCTTCGTTTATGACGTCAGTAATAAAGTACTTTACCATGCAAAAGCGGGTGAGGGTGCTTATAGAGATACGAAACGTTTAGACGAAGTAAAATATCAATCATTAGAGAATACAATTGTCGGATTAAGTCATAAGTGGCTATTAAGAGAAGATGTTAAAGATGCGTTTACAGATCTTGTCGTAAAAGCACGATCAGTTCGAAATAGAGGAAGTGCAGCACTCGATTTTACGTATGTTGCCGAAGGTAAATACGGTGCAGCAGTATTCTATAAGTTATTCCCGTGGGACTTTGCGGGTGGAAGAATTATCGCAAATGAACTTGGCATTAAAGTAGTGACATTAACAAATGAAGAGGTACCAGTATTAGAATCATCAAGTATTGTTGCTGGTCATAAAGATTTAGTCGATGAAATTTTAGAAATATTTAACCATGATACTTTTAAAGAAAATCACGATAAACTATATAAAAAATAAAAAACATTCTCACTGAATATTTAGTGAGAATGTTTATATAATTATAACCAATCATTTTCTCTATACTTTTTCTTTAATGAAAAACCAACACCAAAAGTGGCGAAAAATAATAATGTTAAAGTTATTGCGAATAACCACATCTCTTCAGCAAGTGACACTGATATAAGTACGAGAAGTGTAATTGCAATAACTGCAAGGAAGAAAAAAATCGCCTTAGATTTTTTCTGCATGTATATCGACTCCACGTATAATTTTCTTAATTATATCATATAAAAACGATAGTATGATATAATTGGACAGTTAAATAACCTATAAACGAAGGGATTTTCTGAATGAACGAAAGAAAAGATATTAGAAATATAGCAATTATCGCTCACGTAGACCACGGAAAAACAACGTTAGTTGACGAACTATTAAAGCAGTCTGGTCTATTTAGAGAAAACGAACATGTCGAAGATCGAGCGATGGATAGCGGAGATATTGAAAAAGAACGCGGTATAACAATTTTATCTAAAAATACTGCGATTGATTATGAAGATGTAAGAATTAATATTTTAGACACACCTGGACACGCAGATTTCGGTGGAGAAGTTGAGCGTATTTTAAAAATGGTAGACGGAGTAGTTCTTGTCGTTGATGCGTTTGAAGGAACGATGCCACAGACGCGCTTTGTACTTAAAAAAGCATTAGACGCAGGCGTTACACCAGTCGTTGTTGTCAATAAAATCGACAAACCACAAGCACGACCTGAAGCGGTCGTTGATGAGGTGCTTGAGTTATTTATCGACCTTGGTGCAGATGATGAACAACTTGAATTCCCAGTCGTATATGCTTCAGCTATGAACGGAACTGCTAGTTTAGATCCAGACACACAAGATGAAAATATGAAAGTACTTTACGATACGATTTTAGAAAACGTACCTGCACCAATTGATAATAGTGAAGAACCACTTCAATTCCAAGTGTCACTCTTAGATTATAACGACTATGTTGGTCGTATCGGTGTTGGAAGAGTGTTTAGAGGAGATATTTCAGTAGGAGAAAATGTATCATTAATTAAATTAGATGGTACAGTTAAACATTTTAGAGTAACGAAAATGTTTGGATTTTTAGGACTTAAACGTATTGAAATTGAACATGCAAAAGCTGGAGATATTATCGCGTTAAGTGGTTTAGAAGATATTAACGTTGGTGAAACAGTGACAGACCGTGAAGTTGAAGAAGCATTACCGGCTCCTACGATTGACGAACCTACACTTCAAATGACGTTTTCAGTGAATAATTCACCATTTGCAGGTCGTGAAGGTAAATATGTTACAGCACGTCAAATTAAAGACCGTTTAGATATTCAATTAGAAACAGACGTATCATTAAGAGTAGACCAAGGTGCGACACCTGATCAGTTTATTGTGTCTGGACGTGGTGAGTTACATCTATCGATTTTAATTGAAAATATGAGACGTGAAGGATATGAACTTCAAGTATCTAAACCAGAAGTTATCGTAAGAGAAATTGACGGTAAAAAACATGAACCATTTGAACGTGTTCAAATTAACGTACCAAGTGAGCACGCAGGAAGTGTAATTGAGTCACTCGGTCAACGTAAAGGCGAAATGTTAGATATGGAAACTGTAGACGACCAAACAAAACTCGTATTTTTAGTACCATCACGTGGACTAATCGGTTATACGACAGAGTTTATGACGATGACACATGGATATGGTATTTTAAACCATACGTTTGAAGACTACCGTCCATTAATCCAAGGTAAAATTGGGGGACGTCGTAACGGTGTACTCGTTTCGATTAATAAAGGAACAGCAAGTGCATTTGCGATTATGAACCTAGAGGACCGCGGGACAAACTTCACTGAACCTGGTACAGAAGTGTATGAAGGTATGATTGTTGGAGAAAACTCTCGTGAAAATGACTTAGGAGTTAATATTACAAAAACTAAAGCACATACAAATATGCGCTCAGCGACTAAAGATCAAACAGAAACAATGAAGCGTCCGAGAATTATGACGTTAGAAGAAGCGCTTGAGTATATTAACGTCGACGAATTAGTTGAAGTTACCCCAGAATCGATTCGTCTACGCAAAAAAATCTTAAACAAAAGTGAAAGAGACCGTGCAGAAAAGAATGCTAAAAAGCAAGAGGAGTAGAATTTAAATGCTTTTGTCCTTTGTATTAATGAATGCGTCAGATAGTGGTTTATATGACCGACTGTCGTTTTTTGGAAAACTCTACGGAGTTGACCAAAACCCAGACGTTGCGATGTGGTTATTATTTATAACTGTATATGTTCTTTCGGTACTTGCATATATCTTAGGTTTTGCTAAAAAGTTAAAATTATGGCAAAACATCATTATATATATCATTATGCTATTATTCTCATTGCCACTCACATTTTTCGCTGCCTTTTACCCTGTTGCAGAATGTTTAATCGTTATTGTATTTGTGATGGGGATGTACCGCTACAGACTTCATAAAGAAAAGAAACAAGGCACAATTTCATTTGATAAAAAATAATTAAAATACCCTGTACGTAAAAACGTACAGGGTAAAATTTTAGACAAAATCAAATGATGTGACGTATTCGTAACGTTCAACAATTTCTCCATCTTTTATAATTAAAAGATCAATCATGCCGTCTTCATAGAGTCTTTGACCGTCTTTAGAAAACTGTGCGTAATGATCATAGCGGTCTTTATAAGCGAGTGTCGTTTTTCCGTCTTTATGTGTAATTTCATAAGTGACAGAATTAGGATCTGCATATTCTAAAAATGGGTCAAGTGCCATTAAAAATGTACCATTTAATAATTCTTCTTTTTTATTTCTATATTTTTTCTCAGATTTTAAAGTTGGTGGTAGAGTCTCACCTTCAATAATTTGACGGTTCCATTCAACGCTATCGTCAAAGTTAATTTCTTCGTCGTCATTGACTAAATCTTCAATATGTATTTTTCTATCGTCGAAAATCCATGCACTTGAATCAATCGTAATGACAAAATCCACATTACCTTTAATTTGTAATAACATGTTAGCCCTCCTTAAAATTTAATTATATCAAATTTATCGTGCTCTAAACAGTTAACGTTACTTGAAAAATGTATAGCTGTAGAGTAGTATTTAGTTGTAATGAAAAGGGGGAAAAGGCCTTGTCTAATGAAGAAACTTTACGACAACTAGCGTTAGAAACACTCGAACAAGATGCGGATCGAATTGTCCAACTTATTCGTGTGCAAATGGATAACCTGACAATGCCTCAATGCCCAGTTTACGATGAGGTTTTAGATACGCAAATGTTCGGGTTATCTAAAGAGATTCACTTCGCAATTAGACTGGGTTTAATTGATAGAGAAAAAGGTAGAATGATTTTAGATGACCTTGAAAAGCAAGTGTCTAAAGTACATGAAGCGTACTATGAACATAGAGAGCAATTAAAAGAGACGAAAGAGTCTTAGTTGGTGGTTGAATGAAAAAAGTTAAGAAGCTAAAGTATCCGATTAGTAAAACGAATCAGCATATTGATTATACAATCATACTCGCATACATAGTATTATCTATTATTGGATTAGTGATGATATATAGCGGAAGCATGGTTAAAGCAGCACGAAGTGACTTTACAAACTTCGATCCTAAGTTCTTTTTTAATTCACAAATTCGCTACGTTATTTTCGGGTTAACATTATTTGTAATCATTACTTTTTTTACAAACACAAGATTATATAGAAAAGCAATAGTGCCGGTTGTGTTAGTCGCAGGGATTATGTTATTTCTCTTTATGACACAAATATTTGGTACTGAAGTTAATGGTGAGAAAAACTGGTTACGACTCGGCTTTATTAACTTACAGACATCGGAGTTTGTAAAACTCGTGATTATTATGTACCTTGCTTATGTATACGACAGAAGACATCGAGTAAATAACCGATTAATCCCAACGGATGTGAAGCACTTAGCACCATTTATATTTATGGTGATTATAGGACTATGGGTTGCGTATAACGATTTTGGAACGTCGATGATTATATTTGCAATTATATTTTCGATGTTTTTCTATTTAAATTTTCCTAAGAAATTTACATTTTATGTATTTTCAGGTGTGATTGGATTAGTTGCATTAATCGTTGGAGCTTTTATCGTCTTTAAAGGGAGCTTCTTAAGTGACTATCAGCTTGCGAGAATCGACACATTTTTCCACCCGTTTAATGATCCATACGGTGAAGGATATCAGTTAACGAACAGTTTAATTGCAATTTCAAATGGTGGATTATTTGGACAAGGAATCGGAAATGGTATATTAAAACTTGGCTATTTACCAGAAGCACAAACGGACTTTATATTTTCTGTAATCGCTGAAGAGTTAGGTCTTATCGGAGTACTTGTCATATTATCGTTATATGCGTTAATCGTTATTAAAGCATTTTACTATTCATCAATGACGAAAGATTTATATTTAAGACTCGTAACTTTTGGTATTGGGATTTATATTACAGTGCAATGTTTCTTTAATATTGGTGGTGCGTCTAAAGCATTACCGCTAACAGGTGTACCTTTACCGCTTTTAAGTTTTGGTGGATCTAGTTTTCTAAGTATTTCAATTGCACTTGCTGTATTAAGTGTTGCAGTTAAAGAAATTAGATATAGAAAAGCGAATGGATATGATTAAAGACGTTTAAAAAACGTCTTTTTTTAATGTAACAAAAAAACGCGAGGGAAAAACCCTCGCGTTTTATGGTTCATAGTCTGGTCTGCTAATCAGTAAAATGTAATAGCAAAGTATACCAAATATTAAAGTAATAAATAATGCATGGAATAATGCGATGAAAATATTAACATATGTGAATATTGTTAAAGCACCCGTAATAATCTGAAGTACGAGTAGTATCATCATAATAATCCAACCATTTTTAATGACGCGGTAATTACTGTAGTATCTAAGTACGTGAATCATTGCGATAACCATCCAAATGAATAGAATAAGTACTAAGAAACGATGTCCCATTTGAACCGCTTGGTAAAAGTTAGTTGGCATAATTTGATGTGGCATACAATGTGGCCATCTTGTACATGCAAGAGAAGCGTCAGCATGACGGACCAATGCACCACTATATATTACAAAATAGATATAAATAATAATACCAATAGTGTGACGTCTGAGTCCTTTATGTATAATTAGACCCTTTGTATCATATTTTAAATCGACGTGAAACACGAGTAGGGTTAACACGAATACTGCCGCAAAACAGATGAGTGAAATACCAAAGTGTGCAGCAAGTACAAACTCACCATGCCATAAACCTACAACTGCTGCTGCGCCAATTAAACTTTGAATAAGTATGAAGCTTAACGACACACATACTAAAAATTTAGTTTCTCTAATATGAGAAAGCTGTTTCCAAGCCATTACACCAAAGATAATTAAGAAGATGATTGCAACTCCAGATACACCTCTATGTGCAATCTCTATTATTGTATCTAATGGCCAGTCTTTAGGGATTAGTTGACCATGACATAGCGGCCAAGAGTCTCCACAACCTTCAGCAGAACCTGTTTTAGTGACTAAAGCTCCACCGATTTGGACAAATACCATAATGAGGGTAGTAATAACCGCTACAATTTTTAAATTTTTATACAACGAAAACACCTCATCAGAATTCCCTAAATATATCTGTTCAATTAATAAATATAAACCATCACATACAAACATGCAATAATTAAAGTTCTATTTAACACTTAACAAAATCGAAAACTATGGTAAAATCTATATGTGAATGACAGTGAGCTATAGTGGTAAATTGCTTATAGAATGTATAAATTGTAAAATTATTGAACAATTTTTGAACAATCTGTGAAAAAAAGCTATCAATACTATAGATTATCGGTGTCTTTTCCTATATTATTAATAGTAACTAGAATGTTGGTGAAAGGGGGCGAGGGATGAATGCAGAGTCATGTGTCTAGTAATAGACAAACTATGACACTTGTTGAAAGACAACAAGCATTTAGAGTTCTAATTAAAGAGGGCATCATTAAAGCGAATTTAATTCCAGCATTTGCAGCTGGATTTTTAGCTGTAATGTATTATGGTCATTCTTTCTTTAGTTCATTACCATTATTGTTAATCATGCTATTAGGTGTCGGGCTTTTAATCGGAGGAGTTGCAGCGCTGAATAACTATTATGACCGGGATATTGATTCAGTAATGAAGTCGAAAAAAAAGAGACCAAGCATCGATGGGACTTATAGTGGTAAAGATATACTTTGGATTGGTTTTTCAATGGTTGTAATTGGAGAAGCACTCTTATATTCGATCAACATGACTGCAGGGACGCTTGGCCTCTTAGCTGGTTTTGGCTATGTAGTGCTATATTCCATCTATTCTAAAAGACATTATGTCAGTAATACGATAGTTGGAGCATTACCAGGAGCAGCACCTCCCTTAATTGGATGGGCGGTTATAGACCCAAACTTACATATACTCGCTATCGCGATGTTCTTTGTAATGTTTATATGGCAACCACCGCACTTTTACGCTTTAGCAATAAATCGTAAAGACGAATACAGCATGGCTAACATTCCAATGTTACCGAGTGTGAAAGGAGAAAAACGTACGGTTAAATCGATAGTGATGTGGATTTCACTATTACTTATCACTCC
>DWXM01000057.1 GCA_019119225.1 Candidatus Nosocomiicoccus stercorigallinarum | reverse complement strand
TATATTGAAGCATAAAATAAAGCCGTTCTACATTATAAGTAGAACGGCTTAAATATTACTAAATATATAATACATCCTATTGATACGATCGATATTGTAATGAGTGATAATGCGAAGTAATTATTCGCGCTATCGTCAATGTTACTCGAACTAGAATTAAAAGAAATCACACCTGCCATAAGAGAAGTCAATGCAACAACTGCCCATATGTAGATGTTAAAGAAAATAACACCTTCATTAAGCAGTACGTTGACAAAGAACATACATTGAATCAGTGTGAGTAATGTTAATATCACTCGGTTCATAAGTTAACTCCCTTACACGATGATGAGGTATATGACTAGCACAAGTGCCATCGCAAGTGTAAAGCCGTGTATTAAGAATAAGTGTCTATCATCATGTCTGACTTTAAATGCAGTAATCTCCACTGCTGCGATAATGGAAATCGCGAGCAACAGCATCATATAATCGTTAATTCCATATATAGGAAGTAGAAACGATAACAGCATGATGAAAAATCCAATTCCAGAAATAATTCTGATAATCATTAAAAATTTAGCGCGTAAACTATAAATCGTTATAAACGCGACTAATAGATAAATGATTAACATCATTATCGTTAAAAATGTCATACGACTTGACCTCTTTTTCTATAATATTGATATATAAAGAATGTTGATAATAATACAACTAATGCACCAAAGAAGAATGGTACGCCGTAATGGATAAGAAATAGTAAGTTGAAAAATACCGGTCCAATGATACGTCCAAGACTATCTAATGCATATGTTGTAGACGTCATCTTACCCATCTCGTTATGTTTTGCTTCTTTAGTAATTTGAGAAGTCATGAGTGTTTTAACAAGTGCGTTACCACTCATTAATAAGACAATACAAATACCTGCGTAAAATAATCCTGTCATAAATGGAAGCATTATAAATGCGATTAAGGCCATCAGTTGACCAATCATCATCGCACCATGTTCTTGTCCGTCTTTTAATTTTCTAATGACTCCACCTTGGACGATCGCGTTAAAGATTCCCCCAATAAAGAAAAGAACGCCCATCTCTCCCGGTGTAATATCGATTTTCTCTTTACCTAAAAGTTGGAATGTACTTTCCATTCCACTCATCATAAACATTACAACGAATGTTGCGACGAGTAAGATGCCAACAGGTTTAATAAAGTATTCCTTTTGCACACCGATTCCACGCACCATTTCAGTATGTCTATTGTATGTTTCTTCAATTTTAATAATTGAAAAGATAAGTGCAACTAAAATAATGACTGACGTCATGAAAAATGGTGCTGAAATTGATACTGTGGCAAGCAGTCCACCAACACCTGGGCCAAATACAAACCCAATACCCATTGCCATACCAATGAGTCCCATGTATTTTGTACGTGATTCAATTGATGTAATATCTGCGACCATTGACGTTGTCGCTACGTACAGTGCACCAGAAGCCATACCTGCAAAGAAGCGGCTGATGTATAATATTACTAAACTATTTGAAAAAATCGCAAAGACTAAAAAACTTAACATAAATACAAAAAGACCGCCGACTAACAGAGGTTTTCTACCAATTCTGTCAGATAGGGTTCCGAAAAATGGTGCAGAGATAAAACTTGCAACTGAGTACATTGCGAGTATAAATCCGAGATGTAATGTACTTACTCCAAACACGACGACAAGTTCCGGCATGACAGGGATAATCATACTAAAACCAAAGTAAATTAAAAACTGAATGAGCATAATAAATAATATTTTTTGTTTTAAATTATCTGTCATCGTTTGAATCAACTGCCTTTTTTAATTTTTTCTTTTGTTTCTTTGATCTCTTGTTCGATAGATTCGAGTTTTTCAAGCATTTTTTGCGGAGAGTGTCCGGTTGATTCGATTTTTTCTAAATCACCTTGAATTCGAACGTAATCATATTTTAATGATTCTAAATGTTGTTTTAAATCCATGCTCTCACCTTCTTACATATAGTTATTACTAATGATAGCATAAAAGGACTTTCTACCTCTACGTAAAAAAGCGAGGGGATATCCCTCGCTGTAGAGTATTGATTCGATTAGTCATCGATTTTTACAAAATCACCTGTATACGCATCAATTATAACATCAACGTCTTCATTGTCGCTGTTTTGAATGATTGAAATCTCGTAGTAAAGTTTTCCATCATCAAAGTCAGTGGACCATTCTTCAACTTTACCATCTACTTCTTTTTTAGCAGTTTCAATCGCATCTTCTACTTTAACGAGATCATTATATTGGAAGTAATCATTGTCTTCAGGATCATCTTCTGTTTCAGTTTCTTCTTCCACGACAGATAAGTCATTGACATTTAAACTTACTTCATATTCTTCAGTGTCGCTTTCAAGTTCAATCTTATAAACATACTGATTATTTTTAGTGCTAACTCCGATTTCAGTTAATTCACCGTCGAAATTAGATTTTGCTTCTTCAATCGCGTCTTCAATTGATGAATCAAATTGAGCCATATCGAGTTCGTCGCTTGTGTTACTTTCGTTTGAAGAACTTTCATTATTAGTATTACTACTATTATTATCGTCTCTATCGTCATCGTTTGAATCTTCATTAGAATCATTTGACTCGTTTGTGGTTTCAGTTTGTTCTGTGCTATTGTCTTCAGTGTTTTCATTATTTGTTGTTTCTACATTACTATTACATGCAGCTAAAGTAAGAGATAACGCAAGTAATAATGAAGTTACTTTGATTTTATTATTCATATGGCATCCCTCCATAATTAATAATTGCCAAAAGTTCGATTATATAAACTTTCTTCTGCCAAAAAACGTTGCAAACTCAACATAATATCGTTAAAATTTATAATTACTATAAAAAGTACTTTAATTAAGAAGAGGATGTATATGAAGCGGTATTTTCAGTTTGATGAGTTAGGTACGAATTATCGGCGTGAAGCGATCGGAGGAATCACAACGTTTCTTTCGATGGCATATGTTTTAGCAGTAAACCCAGCGATGCTTAGTCTTGCTGGGATAGACGGAATTCCAGATGATATGCGTATGGATATTAACGCAGTGTTTGTCGCGACGTGTTTAGCGGCATTTATCGGGACTTTTATTATGGGTGTATGGGCAAGATATCCGATAGCTTTAGCCCCAGGAATGGGACTAAACGCATTCTTTGCTTTCTCTGTAGTACTCGGCATGGGTGTGCCGTGGCAAACAGCGCTATCTGGAGTTTTAATTTCTGGAATATTATTTATTATTTTAACGGCAACAGGTTTAAGAGAGTATGTAATTAACTCTATACCAATGGAAATGAAGATGGCTGTTAGTGCTGGAATTGGGTTTTTCATTGCCTTCGTTGGGCTTAAAGGTGCAGGTTTAATTGTTGCTGATGAAAACACTCTTGTACATATTGGTAATATTCATGATGCACACGTTCTTCTGACAATATTTGGTTTAATTCTTACTGTTATATTGATGGCGAGAAAGATTCCTGGTGCGATTTTTATTGGAATGATTTTGACGGCGATTGCTGGACTTGTATTTAACTTACTACCAATGCCAGACGGAATTGTAAGTAAAGTACCAAGTATTGCACCGACATTTGGTGCAGCGTTTGAAGGGTTTTTAAATCCTTCAGAATTATTTAACGTACAGTTCTTAGTTGTCGTACTAACATTTTTATTTGTTGACTTTTTCGACACAGCTGGTACATTAGTTGGAATAGCTTCTCAAGCGAATTTAATTAAAGACAATAAAATTCCACGAGCAAGTAAAGCACTTGCTGCAGATTCTATTGCTACGATTTCTGGAGCAATTCTCGGGACATCTACGACGACGTCTTACGTAGAATCAACTGCGGGGGTTGCTGCAGGAGCAAGAACAGGTTTTGCGAGTGTTGTAACATCTCTATTATTCTTACTTGCGATATTCTTTAGTCCGTTAATTGTTGTATTTACCTCTGAGGTAACGGCACCTGCGCTTATAATTGTCGGTGCTTTAATGGCTTCAAATTTAAGTCGAGTCGAGTGGACGAGATTTGAAGTTGCAGTTCCGGCATTTTTAACAGTTATTATGATGCCACTCACTTACAGTGTTGCGACAGGTATTGCGGTTGGATTTGTTTTCTATCCAATTTCGATGATCATGGCAGGTAAAAGAAAAGAAGTACATAATATAATGTATGTTTTATCTGTAATATTTATCCTTTACTTCATATTTATATTACAATAATTAAAAATTCATATAAAAAATAAAAAAAGAGCGAAAATTGTAAGGATAACCCTTGATATCTTCGCTCTTTTAATGTATTATATATAGCGTTGGACTCAAAGAAAGACAGAAATAGCTGTCAGATACAATGTAAATCCTTGATATATCAAGGGTTTATTGTAAAATCGATGAAGCGAGAGGTTACTGACACACCCGGCCCCATTGTCATGGCGGATGTGCAAGAAAATTTTCGTGGAGAAGTCTATCAATAAATGATGACGACCGAGGAGGTTAAAATAATGGCAAAACAAAAAATTCGTATTCGTTTAAAAGCGTACGAGCACAGAGTGCTTGATCAATCAGCAGAGAAAATTGTTGAAACAGCAAAACGTTCTGGTGCGGAGGTTTCAGGGCCAATCCCACTCCCGACAGAAAAATCTGTTTACACAATTTTACGTGCGGTACACAAAGACAAAGACTCACGTGAACAATTTGAACAACGTACGCACAAACGTCTTATCGACATTTTAAACCCTACACCAAAAACAGTTGATGCTCTTATGGGCTTAAACTTACCATCTGGTGTGGACATCGAAATTAAACTATAAATTAAACTCAGGAGGTGCGACTTTCGATGACCAAAGGAATCTTAGGTAAAAAAGTAGGAATGACTCAGATTTTTGGAGAAAATGGTGAGTTAATTCCAGTAACAGTTATTGAAGCGGCAGGTAACGTTGTCCTTCAAAAGAAAACAGAAGAAGTAGACGGATATAACGCAGTACAAATTGGTTTTGATGATAAACAAGATTACAAACCAACTAGACGTACTAACAAATATGCAACTAAGGCTGAAATGGGCCACGTTAAAGCTTCAGGTGCGAACCCTAAGCGCTTCGTACGCGAATTCCGCAACCTAAACGTAGATGAATTCGACGTAGGTCAAGAAGTCAACGTAGATACATTTGAGGCTGGCGACATTGTTGATGTTACAGGAACTTCTAAAGGTAAAGGTTACCAAGGTAACATTAAGCGTCACAACCAAGCGAAAGGACCTTCAAGTCATGGTTCACGCTATCATAGACGCCCAGGTTCAATGGGTATGATGGATCCATCTCACGTATTAAAAGGTAAAGAATTGCCAGGTCAAATGGGTGGAGACAAAGTAACTCTTCAAAACCTAGAAGTAGTAATGGTTGACAATGAGCGCAGCGTAATTTTAGTAAAAGGTAATGTACCTGGACCTAAAAAAGGATACGTACAAATTTCATCAGCAATTAAAGGTGACAAATAATAAAGGAAGGAGGATACAAAATGGCAAGTGTAGATGTATTATCTATTGATGGTTCAAAAGTAAGATCAATCGATTTAAACGAAGAAATCTTCGGTATTGAGCCAAACCAACATGCATTATTCGAAGCAGTTATGCTTCAACGTGCATCATTAAGACAAGGTACTCATAAAGTTAAAAACCGTGGAGAAGTTCGCGGTGGTGGTAGAAAGCCATTTAGACAAAAAGGAACTGGTAACGCACGTCAAGGTTCGATTCGTGAACCACACATGAGAGGCGGGGGCGTAGTATTCGGCCCAACTCCAAGAGAACACAGCGTTAAAATGCCTAGAAAAATGAGACGTTTAGCGTTACGTTCAGCACTTTCATCAAAAGCAAACGAAGAAGCATTAACAGTTGTAGATGCATTATCATTTGATGCACCGAAAACAAAAGAACTTGTTAAAGCTTTAGATAACTTAGATGCAGGTAGAAAGACACTTATCGTATTAGGTGAACAAGATGAGAACGTTCTAAAATCAGGACGTAATATCCCTGAGGTTAAAGTTATCACTGCTTCAGGCCTAAACGTATTAGATATCCTTTCTGCAGATCGTGTAATTTTCACGGAAGATGCAATTACTAAAGCAGGGGAGGTACTTCTGTAATGGAAGCTAGAGACGTTATTAAACGCCCAGTAATCACTGAGCGTTCAGCAGACTTAATGTCAGATAACAAGTACACTTTCGATGTTGACGTTAGAGCAACTAAAACTCAAGTTAAACACGCAGTGGAAGAGATTTTTGATGTTAAAGTTGAAAAAGTTAACATTATGAACGTAAAACCTAAGAAAAAACGTATGGGACGTTATGAAGGGTATACAAACAGAAGAAGAAAAGCGATTGTAAAATTAAGTGAAGGTTCTATTGAACTCTTCTAATTCGATAATTACCAATAAGGAGGTAAACATTTAATGGCGATTAAACATTATAAACCAACTACAAATGGTCGTCGTAACATGACGAGTCTGGACTATAAAGACGTTACAACGTCAAAGCCAGAACGTTCATTATTAGAGCCACTTCCGAAAAAAGCTGGCCGTAATGCTCAAGGAAAAATCACAGTTCGTCATAAAGGTGGCGGACACAAGCGTCAATACAGAAAAATTGACTTTAAACGTAACAAAGACGGGGTGCCAGGACGTATTAAAACAATTGAATACGATCCAAACCGTTCAGCGAATATCGCACTTGTTCAATATGCAGATGGTGAGAAAAGATACATCATTGCTCCTAAAGGAATTGAAGTTGGACAAGAAATTATGAGTGGCAAAGATGCAGATATCAAACTTGGTAACGCACTTGAATTAGGTGATATGCCAGTTGGTACAACTGTACACAACATTGAACTTAAACCAGGTAAAGGTGGACAAATTGCTCGTTCAGCTGGTGCATCAGCACAATTACTTGGTAAAGAAGGTAAATATGCGAT
Source organism: Candidatus Nosocomiicoccus stercorigallinarum (assembly GCA_019119225.1). Classification (GTDB taxonomy): domain Bacteria; phylum Bacillota; class Bacilli; order Staphylococcales; family Salinicoccaceae; genus Nosocomiicoccus; species Nosocomiicoccus stercorigallinarum. The sequence goes on along the minus strand of DWXM01000057.1, from coordinate 14,147 downwards.
TGTTCGCCTACGTTCAGGTGAAATGCGCATGATTTTACTTACATGCCGTGCAACAGTAGGTGCTGTTGGTAACGAACAACACGAACTTGTAAACGTAGGTAAAGCAGGTCGTTCTAGATGGGCAGGTAAAAGACCAACTGTTCGTGGTTCTGCTATGAACCCTAACGATCACCCACACGGTGGTGGTGAAGGTAGAACAGGTATCGGTATGCCATCTCCACTTTCTCCATGGGGTAAAAAGACTCTTGGTAAGAAAACTCGTAGAGATAAGAAGAAGTCAACTAAGTTAATCGTTAGAAGACGTAAAAAATAATCAACATCATTAAATCTTGTGCGGTAAAAGCCGCACTGATTTCTTGAAGGGAGGCGCCAAAATGGCACGTAGTATTAAAAAAGGACCTTTTGTAGATGATCATTTAATGAAAAAGGTAGAAAACCTTAATGAATCAAATAAAAAGAGCGTAATTAAAACATGGTCACGTCGTTCAACAATTTTCCCACAATTCATCGGACACACAATTGCAGTATACGATGGACGTAAACACGTACCAGTTTACATTACTGAAGATATGGTTGGTCACAAACTCGGAGAGTTTGCTCCAACAAGAACATTCAAAGGACACGGCGGTAACGACGCTGTAACTCGATAATAGTCTACACCTAAAGGAGGATAAAACATGCAAGCGAAAGCAGTTGCTAGAACAGTGCGTATTGCACCACGTAAAGTACGTCTAGTACTTGATCTCGTTAGAGGTAAAGAGGTCGGAGAAGCAGTAGCACTATTAAAGTTAACGAATAAAAGAGCGGCTGACGTTGTTGAAAAGTTAATTCAATCAGCAGTAGCAAACGCTGAACATAACTATGACATGGACGTTGACAACCTAGTTGTTTCTGAAATTTACGCAAATGAAGGACCAACGCTTAAACGTTTCCGCCCACGTGCACAAGGCCGTGCGACAGCAATCAACAAACGTACAAGCCACATTACTGTAGTACTTACTGAAAAAGCAGAAGAAGCAGTAGAAGAACAGGCTGAAGAAGCAAACTAATTAGAGGAGGGAATTAATTTGGGTCAAAAGATTAATCCAACTGGATTACGTGTTGGTGTAATCAAGGACTGGGAAGCTAAGTGGTATGCAGAAAACGACTTTGCTGACTTATTACACGAAGACTTAAAAATCCGTAAATATATTGATGAAAACCTAAAAGATGCAGCAGTATCACAAGTAATTATTGAGCGTGCTGCAAATAGAGTAAACATTGCGCTCCATACTGGTAAACCAGGAATGGTTATTGGTAAAGGTGGTAGCGAAATTGAAAAATTACGTGAAGCACTTGTTAAATTAACAGGCAAACGTGTTCATATTAATGTAATTGAAGTTAAAAACATTGATTTAGATGCAAAATTAGTTGCGGAAAATATCGCACGTCAACTAGAAAACCGTGTGTCATTCCGTAGAGCACAAAAACAAGCAATCCAAAGAACGATGAGAGCTGGAGCAAAAGGTGTTAAAACATCAGTTTCAGGTCGTTTAGGCGGAGCAGACATCGCTCGTGCTGAAGGATATAACGAAGGAACAGTTCCATTACACACACTTCGTGCAGACATTGACTTTGCAAACGAAGAAGCAGACACAACTTACGGTAAGTTAGGTGTTAAAGTGTGGATCTACCGTGGTGAAGTTCTACCAACAGTAAAGAACGAGAATAACTAAGAGAGGAGTACTTGAAGAATGTTATTACCAAAAAGAGTTAAGTACCGTCGTCAACATCGTCCAGACACTAAAGGACGTTCAAAAGGCGGTAACGAAGTAAGCTTCGGCGATTACGGCTTACAAGCTACGACAGCGTCTTGGATTACAGCGCGTCAAATTGAAGCTGCACGTATCGCTATGACACGTTACATGAAACGTGGCGGTAAAGTGTGGATCAACATTTTCCCACACACGCCAATCACTAAAAAACCATTAGAAGTCCGAATGGGTTCTGGTAAAGGTGCTGTTGAGCAATGGGTTGCTAACGTAAAACCAGGCCGTATCCTGTTTGAAGTTGCAGGTGTTGAGGAAGCCGTAGCACGTGAAGCGTTACGTCTTGCAGGACATAAACTTCCAGTAAAAACAAAATTCGTTGTACGCGAAGAATTAGGTGGTGATACGAATGAAGGCTAAGGAAATCCGTGAATTAACAAATGAAGAAATTAATAATAATATTAAAGAGCTTAAAGAAGAACTCTTCAACTTACGCTTTCAACTAGCTACAGGTCAGCTAGAGAACACTGCTCGTATCAAAGAAGTTAGAAAAACTATCGCTCGTATGAAAACGACAATTCGTGAAAGAGAAATTGAAGAAGCTAAAGCGAATCAATAACTAAAAGGAGGTTTATATAATGGCAGAAACAAATGAACGTAAAGTTTATCAAGGCCGTGTCGTTTCTGATAAAATGGATAAGACGATTACAGTTGTTATCGAAACGCACAAAAGACATCCAATTATTGGTAAACGCGTAAAATACTCTAAAAAGTACAAAGCTCATGATGAGCACAACAAAGCAAAAGTAGGCGACATCGTAAAAATCGAGTCTACTCGTCCATTATCAGCTACAAAACGTTTCCGTTTAGTGGAAATCGTAGAGGAATCAGTAATTATCTAATTCAGTAGATATATAAAGGGAGGTAACCACGCATGATTCAACAAGAATCTCGTATGAAAGTTGCCGACAACTCTGGAGCTCGTGAAGTTTTAGCGATCAAAGTACTTGGTGGTACAGGCCGTAAAACTGCGAACATCGGTGATGTTGTTGTTGCAACAGTAAAACATGCAACACCGGGTGGTGTTGTCAAGAAAGGTGACGTAGTAAAAGCAGTCATCGTTCGTTCTAAATCAGGTATCCGTCGTGAAGATGGTTCATATATCAAATTCGACGAAAACGCATGTGTCATTATTCGTGACGACAAAAGTCCAAGAGGAACTCGTATATTTGGTCCAGTAGCACGTGAATTACGTGACGGAAACTTTATGAGAATTATCTCATTGGCACCAGAAGTATTATAATTTTATATTAGCTAAGGAGGTGCGATAAGACGATGCACGTAAAAACAGGCGATAAAGTAGTAGTTATCAGCGGTAAAGACAAAGGTAAAGAGGGAACTGTTTTAAGAGCTATCCCTAGAGAAGAACGTGTGGTGGTTGAAGGAGTTAACATGGTTAAAAAACACCAAAAACCTTCTCAACTAAACCCAGACGGAGGGATCTTAGAAACAGAAGCAGCAATTCACGTTTCTAACGTTATGCACGTTGATCCTGATTCAGGTGAACGCACTAGAGTCCGTTATGAAGAAAAAGACGGAAAGAAAATTAGAGTAGCTGTTAAATCAGGTAAAGAAATTTAATTAGGTAATTCGGAAGGAGGACACATTTCGTGATTCGTTTAAAAGATAAATATAACGAGACAATTAAAGATGAACTCGTTAAAAAGTTTGATTACAGCTCTGTAATGCAAGCACCTAAAATCGAAAAAATCGTAATTAACATGGGTGTTGGTGAAGCTGTTCAAAACGCTAAAGTACTTGATAATGCTGTTGAAGAACTTACAGCAATCACAGGTCAAAAACCACAAATTACAAAAGCTAAAAAATCAGTAGCAACATTCCGTTTACGTGAAGGTATGCCAATCGGTGCAAAAGTAACTTTACGTGGTGACAGAATGTATGACTTCTTAGATAAATTAATCTCAGTTTCATTACCACGTGTAAGAGACTTCAGAGGTGTATCTAAAAAAGCATTTGATGGTCGTGGGAACTACACATTAGGTGTTAAAGAACAAATTATCTTCCCAGAAATCGACTACGATAAAGTAACAAAAGTTAGAGGTATGGATATCGTTATTGTTACAACAGCAAACACAGACGAAGAGGCTCGTGAACTGTTAACACAATTTGGTATGCCATTCAAAAAGTAAAAAGGAGGCATATTCATGGCTAAAAAATCAATGATTGCGAAACAACAAAAACCGCAAAAATTCAAAGTAAGAGAATATACACGTTGTGAAAGATGTGGACGTCCACACTCAGTACTTCGCAAATTTAAACTTTGCCGTATCTGTTTCCGTGAACTCGCATATAAAGGTCAAATTCCAGGCGTTAAAAAAGCAAGCTGGTAATTCCATATAATTTGAAGGGAGGCATATTAAATGACAGTATCAGATCCAATTGCAGATATGCTAACGCGCATTAGAAATGCGAATATCGTTAAACATGAATCATTAGAAATTCCAGCATCAAATATCAAAAGAGATATCGCTGAAATTCTTAAAAATGAAGGTTTCATCAAAAATGTTGAATATGTGGAGGATGACAAACAAAACATCATCCGTGTGTTCTTAAAATATGGTCAAAACGACGAAAGAGTTATCACTGGTCTTAAGAGAATCTCAAAACCAGGACTTCGCGTTTACGCAAAGAAAGATGAACTACCAAAAGTACTTAACGGTTTAGGTGTTGCTTTAATCTCAACATCTGAAGGTGTACTTACAGATAAAGAAGCTCGTAATAAAAACGTTGGCGGAGAAGTACTCGCATACGTTTGGTAATAAATAATAGGAGGTGCAAAAATGAGCCGTATTGGTAACCGTATTATTGAAATCCCATCAAACGTTACAGTAGACGTTGATGGCACTACATTTACAGTTAAAGGCCCTAAAGGGGAACTTACAAGAACTTTAAATGCAGATTTAAACTATAAAATTGAAGAAAACACGATCGTAGTTGAGCGTCCTAACGACTCAATCCCGATGCGTTCGATTCATGGTACAACACGTTCGTTATTAAACAACATGATTCAAGGTGTGTCAGAAGGATTCACTAAAGAATTAGAGTTAATCGGTGTTGGTTACCGTGCACAAATGCAAGGTAACAAACTTGTATTAAACGTCGGACTTTCTCACCCAGTTGAATTCGAATCTACAGATACTCTATCAATCGCAGTTGATGGTAACACGAACCTTAAGATTGAAGGTATCAACAAAGAAGAGGTTGGAGCTTTAGCTTCTAACATTCGTGCTGTACGTCCACCTGAACCTTATAAAGGTAAAGGAATTCGTTACAAAGACGAATACGTACGTCGTAAAGAAGGTAAAACTGGTAAATAATTAAAAAAGTGAGGAGGAACATAAATGATTTCTAAGATCGATAAAAATGCGGTACGTCGTAAAAGACACTTACGTGTACGTAAAAACATTTCAGGAACTCCTGAAAGACCACGTTTAAATGTATACCGCTCAAATAAAAACATTTACGCACAACTTATCGATGATGTGAACCATAAAACATTAGCAAGTGCTTCAACACAAGACAAAGAGTTCAAAGGTGAACTTGGTTCTAACAAAGAAGCAGCTGGTGAAGTTGGTAAATTAATTGCTGAACGTGCAAAAGATGCAGGTGTTGAAACAGTAGTATTCGACCGCGGTGGATACCTTTACCACGGACGTGTTGCTGCTTTAGCAGACGCTGCACGTGAAAACGGACTAAAATTCTAATTGAAGGAGGCGAATTAAGAAAATGGCTCGTAATCGTAGAGATGAAAAACAAGAATTTGAAGAACGCGTAGTAACGATTAACCGTATTGCGAAAGTAGTTAAAGGTGGTAGACGTTTCCGTTTCTCTGCTTTAGTAGTAGTAGGAGATAGAAATGGTCGAGTAGGATTTGGTCAAGGTAAAGCACAAGAGGTGCCAGAAGCGATCAAAAAAGCAATCGAGGCTGCTAAGAAAGACCTTATCCAAGTTCCAATCGTTGACGGCACTATTCCACACGAAATTAACGGACGCTTTAGCTCAGGTCACGTATTCATGAAACCAGCTGCTCCTGGTACAGGGGTTATCGCAGGTGGTCCAGTACGTGCGGTATTAGAGTTAGCGGGTGTTACTGACGTATTAAGTAAATCTATCGGTGCAAGTACTCCAATTAACGTAGTGCGTGCTACTATGACAGGTTTAGAAGATCTTAAAGACGTTAACGAAGTAGCTAGACTGCGTGGAAAAACTGTAGAAGAAATCTTAAATTAAGGGGGAGTTTCCAAGATGGCAAAAGTTAAAGTTACCCTCGTAAGAAGTGTTATCGGTAGACCGGAAACACAAAAGAAGACAGTGGCTTCACTCGGTCTAAAGAAAATTAATTCTTCAATCGAGCTTGAAGATACTGCTCAATTAAGAGGACAAGTAGACAAAGTAAAACACTTAGTAAAAGTAGAAGAGATTTAATTAGCAATTTAAAATAGGAGGTGCGACAATGAAATTACACGAACTTAAACCAGTTGAAGGCGCGCGTAAATCACGTAAACGTGTTGGTCGTGGTATGTCATCAGGTCACGGTAAAACTTCAGGACGTGGACATAAAGGTCAAAACGCTCGTACAGGTGGTGGCGTAGGTTTAGTATTCGAAGGTGGTCAATTACCATTATTCCGAGCTATTCCTAAACGTGGTTTCACAAATATCAACCGTAAAAGTTATTCGATCGTTAACATTAGCGATTTAAATAAGTTTGAAGCTGGAACTGTAGTAACACCTGAGGTATTATTTGAGTCTGGGTTAGTTAGAAAGAACGCAGCAGTTAAAGTACTTGGTTCAGGTGAACTTAATGTTAAACTTACAGTACAAGCGCATAAGTTTTCACAAGCTGCTAAAGAAGCGATTGAAGCACAAGGCGGTACTGTAGAGGTGATCTAATGATCAGCAATGTTCAGAATTTCTTTAAGATTAAAGAGATTCGCCAAAAAATTCTGTTCACACTAGCGATGCTCGTTATATTTAAGATAGGTACTTATATTCCAGTTCCTGGTGTTGATCCAAGCGTCTTTGACGCACAAGCAGAAGGCGGCGTACTTGACGTCATGAACACTTTCGGTGGTGGGGCACTTAAAAACTTCTCTATTTTTGCAATGGGGATAATGCCCTACATCACTGCGTCAATCGTAACGCAATTATTACAAATGGATGTAGTACCTAAATTTGCTGAATGGTCACGTCAAGGTGAAGTTGGAAGACGTAAGATTGCGCAATTTACGCGTTACTTTACGATAATTCTAGCATTCATTCAGTCTATTGGTATGTCATTTGCATTTAACCAAATGCTTGGTGGAACGTTAATTGAAGACAATTCAATTGGTTCATATTTAATCATTGCAATTGTACTTACGACAGGTACAGCGTTCTTATTATGGCTTGGTGAACAAATTACTGAACATGGTGTAGGTAATGGTATTTCTATCATTATCTTTGCTGGTATTTTAGGAGCATTACCAAGTTCATTAATTCAGTTCTATGAACAGCAATTTGTTGGCGCACAAGACAATACGATGGCTGTGTTGACAGTTGTTGGAATGGTCGTAGGTTTATTACTTCTCGTAGCATTTGCGGTTTACGTATTACAAGCGATTCGTAAAATTCCGATTCAATATGCTAGAGGTAAAGGTCGTCAAGCAATGCTTGCACCTCAAGCGACATTCTTACCATTAAAAGTTAACCCTGCAGGAGTTATCCCAGTTATCTTTGCTATGGCATTCTTAATGCTACCGCAATCTATATCGCTGTTTTTCCAAGATCAAGCTTGGGCAATTAAATTTGCAGAAGCTGCAAATCCAGCTTCAAATATCGGTATGGTATTGTATATTATTCTGATTATACTGTTTGCGTACTTCTACGCATTCGTACAAGTTAACCCAGAAAAAATGGCAGATAACCTTAAAAACCAAGGCAGTTACATTCCTGGAATTCGTCCAGGTAAAAGTACAGAAGAATATATCACGAACGTACTATATCGTTTAGTATTTGTTGGATCTATATTCTTAGCATTTATTGCTGTATTACCAATACTGCTTACAAGATTAATGGATTTACCACAAACAATTCAGATTGGTGGTACAAGCCTACTCATCGTTATCGGGGTTGCGCTAGAAACAATGAAACAACTCGAAGCTCAGGCTGGACAAAGAGAGTACAGAGGATTTAGACGCAATAAGTAAAGACGTAAGAGGATTAGTAGGAGGATATTCATGAACATCGTAATCATGGGATTACCTGGCGCAGGTAAAGGAACACAGGCGACAGAAATCATTAAAAAATACCCGATTCCACATATTTCAACTGGCGATATGTTCCGTTTAGCGATTAAAAACGAAACTGAACTCGGTAAAGAGGCGCAAGCTTATATGGACCGTGGTGAACTCGTACCAGATGAAGTAACGATTGGAATCGTTAAAGAAAGACTATCTGAAAGTGATGCTAAAGACGGCTTCTTACTAGATGGTTTCCCAAGAACTGTTGCTCAAGCAGAAGCATTAAACGATATTATGGCAGAACTTGGTAGTCAAATAGACTCTACACTATATATCGATGTTCCTGAAGAGGAACTTATGAACCGACTGACAGGTCGTCGTATCTGTGAAGTATGCGGTACGGTGTATCACTTAGTGTTTAACCCACCGAAAAAAGATGGTGTGTGTGATCTAGAAGGCGGTAAATTATACCAACGTGAAGATGACAACCCAGAAACGGTTCAAAATAGATTAGATGTAAACATTAAACAAACAAAACCTCTACTTGAATTCTACGAAAATCAAGGAATTCTATCTAAAGTAGACGGTGCAAGAGATATCGACGAAGTATTTGCTGATGTCGATAAAATTCTTGAAACACTTTAATATTCACCTTAAGTCTTTAGGTGAATATAGAAATGGTCCTTAAATATAAGTGGTTTCACCTGAAGACAAGCTAAAAGAAAGAGTTTAAACTGTAAAGGAGGAATATAAAGTGAGTAAAGAAGGCGTTATTGAGTTAGAAGGTATTGTAAAAGAAACATTACCGAACGCACAGTTCAAAGTAGAACTAGAAAATGGTCATGAGATTACAGCTCATGTATCTGGTAAAATTCGTATGAACTATATTCGAATCCTTCCTGGAGATAAAGTAACAGTTGAAATGTCACCATATGACTTAACTAAAGGAAGAATCACTTATCGTTTTAAATAAGGACTCCAATTATTAAGGAGGTAACAAAATGAAAGTAAGACCATCAGTAAAACCAATCTGCGAAAAATGTAAAGTTATTCGTCGTAAAGGTAAAGTAATGGTAATTTGTGAAAATCCTAAGCATAAACAAAGACAAGGATAATAATTAACGGAGGTGTAAATCAATGGCTCGTATTGCAGGAGTTGACATTCCACGTGACAAACGTGTAGTAATTTCATTAACGTATATTTACGGTATTGGTAAATCTAGAGCAGCTGAAATTCTTTCAAAAGCTGGAGTAAGCGAAGACACACGTGTTCAAGATCTAACAGATGATGAACTAACAAAAATTCGTGAAGTTGTAGACAACTACAAACTTGAAGGTGACTTACGTCGTGACGAAAACTTAGACGTTAAACGTTTATTAGAAATCGCATCATACAGAGGTATGCGTCACCGTCGTGGATTACCAGTTCGTGGACAAAAGACTAAAAACAACGCAAGAACGCGTAAAGGTCCTAAGAAAACAATCGCGAACAAGAAAAAGTAATTAATAAGTAAGGGAGGAGTATTATAAATGGCTCGTAATCAATCACGTACATCACGTAAACGTAGAGTGAAAAAAAATGTTGAATCAGGAATTGCACACATTCGTTCAACTTTCAACAACACAATTGTAACGATCACTGATGATTTCGGAAACGCACTTTCTTGGTCATCTGCTGGTGCATTAGGATTTAAAGGTTCTAAGAAATCTACTCCATTTGCAGCACAAATGGCTTCTGAAACTGCTTCTAAAGCAGCAATGGAACATGGTCTTAAAACTGTAGAAGTTACAGTAAAAGGACCTGGTGCAGGACGCGAATCAGCTATTCGTGCATTACAATCAGCTGGATTAGAGATTACATCTATTAAAGACGTAACTCCAGTTCCACACAACGGTTGTCGTCCACCGAAACGTCGTCGTGTATAATTAACGATGATAAAAACACATTGCTCAAATTAACGGCGGTTATAGGGAGGAAAAAGTAAACAATGATTGAAATCGAAAAACCTAGAATTGAAACAGTAGAACTATCGGAAGATTCTAAGTTTGGTAAGTTTGTTGTAGAACCTCTAGAAAGAGGCTATGGAACAACGCTTGGGAACTCCTTACGTCGCATTCTTTTATCATCTTTACCTGGTGCGGCAGTAAAGACAGTCGAATTCGAAAACGTACTGCATGAATTCTCAACAATTGAGAACGTCATCGAAGATGTTACAACAATTATTACAAACATTAAGAGTTTAGCGTTAAAGATCTATTCAGAAGAGGACAAAACGTTAGAAATTGATGTTACAGACGAAGGCGTTGTAACAGCTGCAGATATTACACACGATAGTGACGTTGAAATTTTAAATCCAGATTTAAAAATCGCAACAGTTGCTAAAGGTGGAAGTCTAAAAGTACGTATGATTGCAGGACGCGGACGCGGATATGCATTATCTGAGGCGAATAATAGTAGCGACCTACCAATCGGTGTAATTCCAATAGACTCTATTTACACACCAGTAGAGCGTGTAAACTACACAGTAGAAAACACACGTGTCGGTCAAAATGCGAACTTTGATAAGTTAACATTAGATGTTTGGACAGACGGATCTATTACACCACTTGAATCTATTTCTCTTGGTGCTAAAATCTTAACTGAACACTTAAATATCTTTGTAAACTTAACAGATGAAGCGCAAAATGCTGAAATTATGGTGGAAAAAGAAGAAGACCAAAAAGAAAAAGTACTTGAAATGTCGATTGAAGAACTTGATTTATCAGTACGTTCTTACAACTGCTTAAAACGTGCAGGTATTAACACAGTTCAAGAGTTAACTGAAAAAACAGAATCAGATATGATGAAAGTACGTAACCTAGGACGTAAGTCTCTAGACGAAGTTAAAAATAAATTAGATGACCTTGGTTTAGAATTACGCCAAGATGATTAATTAAAGAGGAGGTAGAAGAATGGCTTACAGAAAACTCGGCCGTGAGTCGGCACACAGAAAAGCTATGCTTAGAAATCTTGCAACATCATTAATCGTTGAAGAACGTATCACGACTACTGAAAAGCGTGCTAAAGAGTTACGTAAAGTTGTGGATCGCCTAGTTACTTTAGGTAAGCGCGGTGATTTAGCTTCTAGACGTCGTGCAGCTCAAACTGTACAAAACGTAACTTTAGTTAACGAAGATGGTTCAACTACAACTGCATTACAAAAATTATTTGATGATATCGCACCACGTTTTGAAGAACGTCAAGGTGGATACACAAGCATTAAAAAGCTTGGTCAGCGTCGTGGTGACGGTGCAGAACAAGTAATTATTGAATTTGTTGAGGGTGCTTAATCTCTCTTATAAAGCAGTATGAGTGTTATGATAGATTCATTTCTGTCTAGCTCTTAAGTATCCTGCAAAACAACGAATTGCGCGACTCTTTTGCAGGGTACGCGCTTTTTTTATTATTTTAAAGAGGTGGAAATATGATTTTACTTAAAAACATTTCGTACAAATATAGCGAGAGTAGTCGATATGCACTAAATCATATTTCTATCGACTTTAAAAAATCAGAATTTGTTTCTATTATTGGACACAATGGTTCAGGGAAAAGTACGCTAGTTAAAATCATCATGGGTATTTTAACGCCGACTGAGGGAGAAGTTTATATCGATGGTGAAAAGGTAACTGAAGAAAATTACCAAACGATTCGCGATAAGTTCTCAATTGTTTTTCAAAACCCAGATAACCAGTTTGTTGGGGCGACAGTAGAGGATGACGTAGCGTTTGGATTAGAAAACCGTGGTGTTCCACATGAAACAATGAAAGAAAAAGTTGAGCTTGCTTTAAAAGAAGTTGGTATGTGGGAATTTAGAACACACGAACCACATAGACTCTCAGGTGGTCAAAAGCAGCGTGTTGCGATTGCTGGTGCGCTAGTGACGAATCCTGACGTTTTAATTATGGATGAGTCGACATCTATGTTAGATCCAACTGGAAGAAGAGATATTTTATCACTTCTAAAAGAAATACATAAAAAACGTGATACAACAATTATATATATTACTCACGACTTAACAGAGATTGAAGATAGTGACTATGCTTATGTTATGAATAAAGGTGAAATTGCGAGTGAAGGAAAAGTATACGAGATATACGAAAATACTGATGTTTTAAAAGAGAGTAATCTCGTATTGCCGTTTAATATTGAACTTTCTGAAGCGCTAATGCAAGGAGATTATATGTCTTATGAAGAGTTGGTGAAACGTCTATGAATATTCATTTAAACAATGTATCGGTTGTATATCAAAAAAAGACACCATTTGAATTTACAGCACTAAAAGATATATCTACAGAGTTTAATGAAGGAAAGTTTTACGGGGTGATTGGTCACACAGGTAGTGGGAAATCAACACTCGTTCAATTATTAAATGGGCTTATTTTGCCGACGACTGGAGAAGTTAAGGTTGGAGATGATACTCTCTTGCCTAAAACTAAACAAAAAGTAATTCACCGCGTCAAAGGTCGTGTTGGGATTGTGTTTCAGTTTCCAGAACACCAGTTATTTGACGAGACGGTCTTAAAAGATGTGACGTTTGGACCAATTAATATGGGTAAATCTAAAGAAGAGGCTGAAGAGATTTCAAAGTATTATTTAAAGCGTTTAAATGTCGATGAGTCATTATTTGATGAGTCGCCGTTTGATTTATCGGGTGGGCAAATGCGTAAAATCGCACTCGCTGGAATATTAGCGATGGAGCCTGACGTACTTATATTAGATGAACCAACCGCGGGGTTAGATCCACTTAGTCATATAGAAACGATGGATTTATTTAAGTCGATTCATGAGACCCTCGGTATTACAATTATACTCGTGACACACGATATGAACGACGTCTTTAATTATACGGATGAGGTTAAAATCCTTTCAAAAGGAACACTTGCAGTAGAAGGAGATACGCACGAACTCTTGCAAGATGAAACACTTTTAAAAGATTATCAACTTGAAGTACCAAACGTGGTGCGTTTAGTTCATGATTTACGACAAAAAGGATATCAGTTAGACGAAATGCCGCGTAATATCCAGGCATTTATATCTACGTATAAGGGGGTATTTGATGTTTGATTCGATGCTTCTTGGTAGATATATCCCTGGAGATAGTATTATTCATAGACTAGACGCGAGAGCAAAACTTATTGCGACAGCAATGTTTATGGTCATCGTGTTTTTTGCGAATAACTTAGTGACGTACTTACTTTTAATTGGGTTTGTACTCGTCATTTTAAAGCTCGCAAAGCTCGGTGTTATGTTCGTTTTAAACGGGCTAAAAATTATTCTCGTACTACTCGTCTTTACATTTTTAATGCATCTATTTTTAACCAAAGGTGGACCAGTACTTGTCGATGCGAAAATATTTACAATTGAGCTTGAAGGGGTCATTAAAGGATTATACATTTCAACGAGACTCATTATGCTCGTCGTGATTACAACAATTATGACACTGACAACAAGTCCAATCTCTTTAACTGATGCATTAGAAAAGTTAGCCTCACCGTTAAAAGTGTTTAAAGTACCTGTCCATGAAATCGCGATGATGACTTCGATTAGTTTAAGGTTCATCCCGACGTTAATGGATGAGACCGATAAAATAATTAAAGCACAATCATCAAGAGGATCGACATTTATGACAGGGCCTGTAAAGAATAGAATTAAAGCACTAATTCCAATCGTTATACCACTTTTTATCTCTGCGTTTCAAAGAGCTGAAGATATGGCAGTCGCGATGGAAGTAAGAGGCTATAAAGGAGACGAAGGGCGTACTCATTACAGGTTACTTATATGGCACCGAAGAGATACAATTGCGCTAATTATATTAGTCATTTTCGGAGTGTTATTATGGATGTTAAGAACATGACAAGAATATTATTAAAAATTACGTATAACGGTAAAGAATTTGATGGTTGGCAGTACCAACATAATGGTCGTACAGTTCAAGGGCAAATTGAACGTGCATTAAAATCTATACACCGTGAATTTATAAGAATTCACCCAGCGTCACGTACAGACAAGCACGTTCACGCATTTGAACAATACGCACACTTTGACACGACACTCGATAT
>DWXM01000001.1 GCA_019119225.1 Candidatus Nosocomiicoccus stercorigallinarum | reverse complement strand
ATCTGTACGCATACCTTCAATAAAGAATCGCCCAATAGAATAGTAAATTAAATATAATAAAAATGTTGGATGGTAATATATACCGTCGATATTCATTTGGTTAATAATAAACTCTGGTAAATGAAGTTTTTCTAAAAATTCACGGGATACTTCTCCACCATGTGCCTCTTGGTTAATAAAGTTCCCCCAGCGTCCGATCGCTTGACCAAGTAGTACACTCGGCATCAACATATCTCCAAACTGAAAGAGACTGTAGTTATGTTTCTTTGTATAATATAGTCCAGCTAAAAATCCACCGATTAACCCACCGTGAATCGCCATACCGCCTTCCCACACTTTTATCACGTCAGCGGGATGTGATGCGTAGTACCCTAGGTTAAAGAGTACAAAGTATAATCTCGCTCCGACTAAAGAAAAGATTATAATGTAAAACATCATATCTGTTAATGTGCCATCTTCAAATCCTTTTTTAACCATTTCATGATTGGCTAAAAAGTATGCACATAACATCCCTGTAAATATTAAAATCCCGTACCAATATATATCAAAGCTACCGATACTTATCGCTACTCGGTCGATCGCAAAAATCATAATGATTGTGTACCTCCGTCATTTTTACTTCTAATATGCGCAATTAAACGCTCGTTAAATTCTCTCGCTGCACTGACGCCCATTTTTTGAAGTCTAAAATCCATCGCAGCAACTTCTATAATATTCGACACGTTACGCCCAGGACGTACTGGTATTAACTTACTTGGTATTTCTGAGTCGATAATTTTAATCGTTCGCTTATCGAGTCCTAATCGGTCGTATTCTTTATCTTCTTTCCAAAACTCTAGATGAACATTTAACATAATACGTTTTTCGTTTAAGACAACTCCAGCGCCAAATAACGTCATCACGTTAATAATACCGAGGCCTCTAATTTCTAATAAGTTTTCAATAAGTTTCGGAGGTTTCCCCATTAAAACACCGTTCGCGATTTCTTTAATTTCAACGTTATCATCTGCAACGAGTCGGTGCCCATTTTTAACGAGCTCTAACGCTATTTCACTTTTACCGATTCCACTTTCACCAGTAATTAATACACCGATACCGTAAACATCTAACAGTACACCGTGAATGTTCGTTTCTGGTGCGAGTGAGATTTCTAAAAAGTCCGTTAAGAAAAAGACTAAGTTTGTTGTCGTAAGTTCTGTTTTTAATAACGGAGTACTTGTTTTTTTACACGCTTCAATAATTTCTTTTGGTGGTTCGTAACCGTCAGTAAATATAATGCACGGTGTTTCGTCGCGGCAAAGTAAATATGCGCGTTCACGTTTTTCCTCATCTGTCAGTTTGTTTATAAAAAACGTCGTTTCAGTCGTGCCGAATAGTTGAATTCTCTCACTAGAATAGTAAGAGAAGTATCCTGTAATTTCTAAACCAGGACGCGACACATCAATACTTGTTACAGCTTTATGTATACCTGTTTCACCAGTAACTACTTCAAATTTAAATCTCTCTATCACATTACTAACTGTTAACATATTGTACCTCTTTGAAATTTGATATTACTTATTATAACAAAAATAGGATAAGTAGACGCTCGCTACTTATCCTATACTGATTAATTATACTGTATGAAGTGTTACTGAACCAACTTTAGTACTTGCTTCAATCACAAGACCTGCTTCATCAGTATCGTTAATAATCATAATTTCTTTAAGTCCTAAATCTGAAGGTTTCATATCTCTAATATTCAGTCCAGGTGGGTAGTTAATTTGGCCCATTACTGTGTTGAGTCGACCTTCAACTTTACGATGTGCAGGTACTTCTACGTTGACGCTTCCCATGTTTGTTGTAATTTTCGCTTCACGTGTATCTTCGTTTAACGATAATCCAACTGAACCATTGGCTTTAATTTCAATTTCTTCCACATCTAAGTCACGTGTAGAGATTGCACCGAGCATTGAAATTAATTCTAAATCTGTAAATGTACTGTCGAGGACTTCTAAGTTACCTCTAGACGTGCGTAAAAATGCCGTTTTTGCTGTAAAATCTTCTGTCTTAATATTACCGTTTAAAAGATCGACGGATAAGTCTTTGACAAGCAACCCTTTAACATCAACGTTACCGTTTGAACTTGAAACGATTAATCGGTCTAATGCTTCACTATTTACTTCTAATACGATGTTCACGCGAGCACTACGTAAAGGTGATACGATTTCTAAATTACCATCTTTTACTGAACAGAAAATTTCCTCAAAATAATTACGTTTTTTGTCGAGTTGTTTATAAAATGATGTGATTTCAAATCGTGCAGCTGTCACACCTTCAGTCGGTCTAATTTCTACGTTACCGTTTGTGACATCTAACGTAATCGATGAAAAGTCTTCATCGATAGTTTCGATTAACTTATTTTTCGCACCTTCTTGAAAAATCGCATCAATATTTCCTACTTTTGCTTTATCGAAAATACTTTCTAACGTGTTTAAAATATCTACCGCACCTTTAGATACTTTTGTTTTATTTCGAACATCTTGATACGTTTTTTGTGCATTTTTTTGAATAACTTCTGGATCTAAATACTTACCCACTTCGTCAGTCATATTTTCAAAGAATTTGAATAGACTATTGTCATCATTAGTTTTGTCGTTTGTTTCGTTCTTATGTTCTTCGTAATTTAATGCGTTCATTAAATCAATTGCTTCTTTAGTCGTAATTTGACCTTCCTCTAGCATTTTTAAAATGCGTTCTTTACCATTCATTTCACTTCAGCCTCCTGATGGTTTCGGTTTAACCATTTATTTAGGTGATAGCCTGTGTAGCTTTCTTTTGTTGCCATAATATCTTCTATTGTACCATGCGCAACAATTTCTCCTCCACCGTCACCACCTTCAGGTCCTAAATCGATAATATGATCGGCGACTTTAATCACGTCTAAGTTATGCTCGATAATGACAACCGTATCACCATTATCTACGAGTCTTTGTATGACTTTAATGAGTCGTCGTATATCTTCAGAGTGAAGCCCTGTCGTTGGTTCGTCTAAAATATATAACGTTTTACCATTTGAGCGTTTTTGAAGTTCACTTGCAAGTTTCACACGCTGAGCTTCACCACCAGATAACGTCGTTGCGGGTTGACCGAGTCTCACATAACCTAACCCAACGTCTAATAGTGTTTGAAGTTTGCGACTTATTTTTGGGATATTTTCAAAGAATTTAGAGGCTTCTTCGACTGTCATCTCAAGTACGTCAGATATGTTTTTGTCTTTATATTTCACTTCTAACGTTTCTCTGTTATATCGTTTACCGTGACATACTTCGCACGGTACGAAAACGTCTGGTAAGAAGTGCATCTCGATTTTTAATATACCGTCACCTTTACACGCCTCACAGCGTCCACCTTTTACGTTAAAGCTAAATCGTCCTTTTTTATATCCACGCACTTTTGCTTCGTTTGTTTCAGCAAATACGTCACGAATATCATCAAAAACACCAGTATATGTCGCTGGATTACTTCTTGGTGTACGACCAATTGGTGACTGGTCAATATCGATAATCTTATCTAAGTGTTCTGCGCCGGTAATCTCTTTAAATTCACCAGGAACAACTTTTGAATGATATAACTCTTTATGGAGTCCTTTATATAATATTTCATTCACTAACGTACTTTTACCTGAACCTGATACTCCTGTCACAACGTTTAACACGCCGAGTGGAATATCGACATCGATATTTTTTAAGTTATTTTCTTTTGCGCCTCTAATCGTAAATTTTTTATCTGATTTTGTTCTATAATTTTCAGGAAGTGGAATTTCTTTTTTACCACTTAAATATTGTCCAGTAATTGATTGTTTGTTTCTCATGACTTGTTTTGGAGTACCTGAGGCGACGATTTGTCCACCATTTTCTCCAGCACCTGGACCGATATCAATTAAGTAATCGCTCGCAATCATCGTATCTTCGTCATGCTCAACGACGATTAACGTATTTCCTAAATCTCGCATTTCTTTTAATGTCGCGATGAGTTTATCGTTATCGCGCTGATGTAAACCGATGGACGGTTCATCTAATATATATAACACGCCACTTAACATCGAACCAATTTGAGTCGCGAGTCGAATACGCTGCGCTTCTCCACCAGATAATGTACCGCTTCTACGGTCTAACGTTAAATAACCGAGTCCAACGTTTTTTAAGAATGTCAGTCGGTCATTAATTTCTTTTAAAATTGGATCTGCAATGGCTGCGTTTTGTTCTGTTAACTGTAAGTGATTAAAAAAGTTCAGTGCATCATTTACAGATTGATTAACTGCTTCACCAATATGACGATTGTTAATTTTTACTGAACGTGCTTCAATATTTAATCTATAACCATCGCACGTTGGGCAGTCTGTTTCACGCATATACTGTTCCATTTGCTCACGTGTATAGTTTGAAGGACTTTCTCTATATCGACGTTCTATATTGTTTAAGACACCTTCAAATTGAATCGTACGCGTGCGTTTAGCGCCATTTCTTTGTGTAAATGTCACGTCTAATTTATCTTCATGGCCATTTAAAATAATCTCTTTTTCTTTTTTTGTTAAATCTTTAAATGGTGTATTCATATCAATATTAAAGTGTGCAGTCACTTGTTTTAAGAGATTTGGATAATAGTCAGAACTAATTGGCTGCCATGGTTTTATCGCACCTTCTTCTAACGTTAGTGAATCATCCGGTATTACAAGTGATTCGTCAACAGACCACTTTTTACCTAAACCATCACACGTTGGGCATGCACCGAATGGACTATTAAATGAAAATAGTCTTGGCTCGAGTTCGCTAATCGTAAACCCACATTCCGGACATGAAAAGTTTTCTGAGAAGTGAATGTCTTCACCGTCGATAACATTTGCGACTGCGTTCCCATCACTTTTTTCTAATGCGATTTGAAGTGAATCAGATAGTCTCGCTTCAATTCCTGGTTTTACCCCAATACGGTCGACAACGATGTCGATATCATGTTTCTTATTTTTGTTTAATTCAGGTACTTCTTCGATATCATACATTTCACCATCGACGATGACTCTCGCATAACCTTCTTTACGAAGATTTTCAAATATCTTTTTATGTTGTCCTTTTCTACCACGTACAATTGGTGAGAGTAACTGAATACGTGTACGTTCTTCTAATTCCATAACTGTGTCGACCATTTCTTCAATCGTCTGACTTTTAATTTCTATATTATGATACGGACAAAACGGTGTCCCAGCGCGTGCATATAATAGTCTTAAATAGTCATATATTTCAGTAATTGTAGACACAGTAGAACGCGGGTTGTTACTCGTCGTTTTTTGATCGATAGAAATCGCTGGAGAAAGCCCTTCGATTTTATCGACATCTGGCTTGTCCATTTGCCCTAAAAACTGTCTAGCATACGCACTTAAGCTTTCTACATAACGTCTTTGACCTTCAGCGTAAATCGTATCAAACGCGAGTGACGACTTACCTGAACCAGATAACCCCGTCATGACGACGAGTTTATCTTTAGGGATATCTATATCTACATCTTTTAAGTTATGCTGTTTCGCCCCTCTAATTTTTATATATTTATTGTTCTTTTCACTCACACACATTTCACCCTTCTGCTTCTAACTCAAATAGCGCATCGCGAAGTTCTGTTGCGGTTTCGAAGTCTAGGTTTTTCGCTGCTTCTTTCATATCTTTCTCGAGCTTTTCTTTTAATGCTTCGCGCTCTTTTTTCGTTAATTTAACTGTACCTGATTGTTCGATATTTTTATCTTCTTTAATTTCTACCTCAGCACTAATCACGTCACGAATTTCTTTTTTAATGGTTGTTGGTGTGATGCCGTGTGTTTCGTTATATTCAATTTGAATTTTACGACGACGTTCTGTTTCATCGAGTGCAACTCTCATTGAATCTGTAATTTTATCGGCATACATAATCACGTGCCCCTCACTATTACGTGCGGCACGTCCAATCGTTTGTATTAACGAACGTTCTGAACGTAAAAATCCTTCTTTGTCCGCATCTAATATCGCAACAAGAGATACTTCTGGTATATCTATACCCTCTCTTAATAAGTTAATTCCTACTAATACATCATATTTACCGAGGCGTAATTCTCTAATGATTTCTATACGCTCTAACGTTTTAACTTCACTGTGTAAATACTGTACTTTAATACCTGCTTCTTTTAAATATACCGTTAAATCTTCAGACATTTTTTTCGTTAATGTCGTAATTAAGACACGTTCATTCTTTTCAATTCTTTGTTGAATTTCATGGAGTAAGTCATCGATTTGATGCTCAGTTGGACGAACGTCTATTGTAGGATCAAGTAATCCAGTCGGTCGAATAATTTGTTCAACCATTTTGTCTGTATGTTCTAACTCATATGGACCTGGCGTTGCAGATACGTATAACAATTGTTGTGCTTTTTCTTGGAATTCGTCAAATTTTAGCGGACGATTATCTAGCGCAGATGGTAATCTAAACCCGTGGTCAACGAGTACTTGTTTACGTGCTTGGTCTCCGTTATACATTCCACGTATTTGTGGGAGTGTCACGTGCGATTCGTCTATCATGATGACAAAGTCTTTAAAATAATCGAGTAACGTATACGGTGTACTACCTAGTGGGCGTAGTGTTAAATGAACTGAATAGTTTTCAATTCCTGACGTAAAGCCCATTTCTTTCATCATTTCTAAATCGTAATTTGTGCGCTGCTCTAATCTTTGTGCCTCTAGTAACTTATCATCATCACGTAGTTCTTTCAGTCTCTCTTCTAGTTCTTTTTCAATACGTTCAATTGCGACTTCCATTTTCTCATCACGCGTTACGAAGTGAGATGCTGGAAACAGCACGAAGTGTTCACGTTCACTTAATACTTCGCCACTAATAAAATCGATTTCCCGAATTCGATCAATCTCATCACCGAAAAATTCAACACGAATACACTGATCGTCTCGTGCTGCTGGGAAGATTTCAACGATATCACCGCGTACTCTAAACGTTCCACGACCAAATTCAATATCATTTCTTTGATACTGTATATCTACGAGTCGTCTTAATAATTCGTTACGCTCAATTTCCATTCCGACACGAATATTTAACCTTAAGTTTTGATATTCTTCTGGGTTACCTAAGCCATATATACAAGAGACTGAAGCGATAATAATCACGTCGTCTCCTTCAAATAACGCACTAGTAGCTGAGTGACGAAGTTGGTCAATTTCGTCGTTAATAGACGCGTCTTTTTCTATAAACGTATCAGTTGATGGCACATACGCTTCTGGCTGATAAAAGTCATAATAGCTGACGAAATATTCAACTCTATTATTTGGGAAAAATTCTTTAAATTCACTATATAATTGTCCTGCAAGTGTTTTGTTATGCGCAATAATTAAAGTTGGCTTACCAACTTCTTTAATCACTTGACTCATTGTAAAAGTTTTACCAGTACCTGTTGCACCAAGTAATGTTTGGTGTTTTTGACCGGACTTAATTTGTTCTGCGATTTCTTTTATTGCTTGCGGTTGATCACCGGCAGGTTCAAAGTTTGAAACAAGTTCAAATTCTGCCATAATGTACCTCCAATTAATTGTCTTATATCTATTTTACATGATTTTTCTAGAAATAAAAAAGAAATGACCGAACGCGTGTTTGTCATTTCTTATATATCATCTTTATGATCTAAATTGTAAACTTCAACTAATATATACCCAATCACAATACTTAATGCATCGAGATATATGACCCAATCTGAATTATAATAGCCACGACTCATAGATATTGCAAACATTATAAATGTCAACACGATCGCAACGTAACGATTCCTCGTAATTGTTGTAAATAAAACAACAGTAAACGCAGGAACTATCATTGCCATCATGTACCAAAATACATCTAAGTTATTCACTATCTAAAATCTCTTTTGTAATATTTTTTAATTCAGACTCAGGAATTGTATGCTCTTCAGTCATTTCCACTAAAATATTGTCTAAAAAGTCTTGAACTGAAACGAGATGGTCGAATCGTTTAATTGTACCAAGTGCTTCTTCGTATATTTCGAAAAATAATGGTTCGGGATTTCCTTTTTGGATTTCACCATAAGATTCATATAATAAGTCTATTTTATCAGCCACAGAAAGTATTTGTCCTTCAAGACTACTATCTTTACCTTCTTTAAAACGATTTCGGTAGATTTCTTTATATTCTTCTGGAAATTCTTTTTCAATAAAGTTAACAGTCATTGTTTCTTCCACTTTTGAAAAAAGATTATTTAACTCTATTGAAGAATATTTCACCGGAGTTTTAATATCTCCAGTAAATATTTCTGGATAGTCATGATTTAATGCTTTTTCATATAATGTTTTCCAATCGACATGTTGACCGTGATATTCTTCAACTGTTCCAAGGTATTGTGCAATTTTTGTTACTTTAAAACTATGTGCAGCCACGTTATGTTGTTGAAACTTAAACTTACCCGGCAATCGTGTAAGCATTTCTAAATCATTCAAGCTTTTAAAGTACTGATGGACTCCCATAATTACTCATCCTTTACATATTGAATATAACTATCTAACGTTTTTTTCGATATTTCTCCAACATATGTTTTAACTATTTTACCATCACTATCAACAAAAAGTGTTGTCGGGATAATAATAAGTTGTAAATCTGTCATAAAATCTTTGTCATCTTTCACATTATAAATTGGATATTGAACGTCAAACTCTTCTAAAAACTGATCTCGCGCTTTTTTGTTATCTTGTACATTTAATCCAACAAGCATTGTATTATCCGGTAACTCTTTTTTATAAAAGTCATTTAAGTCCGGTGTCTCATTCCGGCAAGGATTACACCAAGAGGCAAAGAGATTCACAACTGTGACTTCATTATTCTTAATAATGCTTTCTAAACTCTCATCTTCAGTAACAGCATTAAAGTCATACTCATTTAATTGTGCACCCTCTGCTTTATCATTTTTAACTGATTCATTTCCAGATATTTTACTTGCCTCTTCTTCTTTTAAAACGTCACTAGAAAACGTAATCACTGTATATATACTAAACGCTACAATTAAAAATAAGACAATACCTATTAACACTTTAATAGATTTACTCAACTTTTTACCCCCTTATCTATTTTATTATATTAAAAAAGCACCCTTTCGGGTGCTTAAATTACTTATATTTTAGTGAATAAAGTTATGTGATGAAACTTGTGATGCTGGAATTGTACGATACGTAGCAATTCCAACGCTACCATTCCATCCCATTTCTGAAACTGTAATTGAACCGTCACCATGGATAGATTCAACAATCGCAACGTGACCAGAAGCACCAGCGCCGTTAGATCCAGCGTAACTTTGTGCAATTGCACCAACTGAAGGTGAATTACTTACTGTAAATCCATCAGCTGAAGCACTTGCTGCCCAGTTGTTTGCGTCTCCCCACATGTTACTTACAGGTTTACCAAGAGCTGCACGTTGTTCAAATGCATACCATGCACACCAACCATATAAGTAATGGTTTGTTTGACCAGCAAATTTTTGTGAAGCGTTGTTCACAGGAGCTGATGCTGCTGGTTGGTTTTGTTGCTCAGCTTGTTGAGCTTCTTGTTCTGCTGCAAGACGTTCTTGTTCTGCACGCTCTGCTTCTGCTACTGCTTGTGCTGCACGTTTAGCTTCAGCACGTTCTGCTGCAAGACGCTCTGCTTCAGCTTGTTC
>DWXM01000056.1 GCA_019119225.1 Candidatus Nosocomiicoccus stercorigallinarum | reverse complement strand
GGCCTACATCACTTATTGCCTTACTTTTTGTTGTATCAGAGTTAATACTTTGTGTGGCGTAACACTTTGAATCATCTAGGGGATTCTCTAAATATGGGCAGTAACGACGACCTAAATTCTCTTTTAATAATGGACAACAATCCATAACAGTATATTTCTTTTCTGAATCATATTTAAGATCATTAAAAGTAAAATTATATGATTTACTATTTAATTCGATTTGTTTTAAAATAGTATGTAAACATTCTAAACGGCTTCCATATTTACGGTTTACTATAACTGCCATTTTCATTCTCCTTTAATAAATCTTCTATCGTTATAATATTTCTATAATTATCATTCTTTAAACCAAGGGTCTTTACTTGAAAGTTTAGCTCTTTATATTTTATTTTTAATTTTTCAGCTAACATCTTATAAGCTCGATTATATTTTGATGAATCCTTCTTCTCATCATTAAGTATATTTATTAAAGTATAAGAATTATTAGATTTTTGAACTAGATCTATCCTCATATTTCGTGAATGACCTTCAATAGAAACGAATGCATAGTGCTTTTTGTTAGGCAAGAGTTTATCTAGTAAAAAAGCTAAGTACTTAGGCTCACTTAATAGTGAATCAAAATTAGTAAATTCTAAATCATTTTTATTTGTATACACTAATTCACATATACCACATTTTTTACATTCTGGAAGAGTATACAAAACCTCTTTAGTTTCATCATATCCTAGCTGAAAAAAAGGACATACAAGTCTCATTTCAAAATTCTGGATATTATTATTAATAATGTCTTTAAAATGAATTTTTTCATACATCTTAATTTGTGTTTTTTCTCGAAGAATATTATTTTTTATTGGAAATATCATATAAATCCTCTCCCTAGTTTTATAAATTAAGATATTTAATCATAAGATAATTTTAACAAATTTTACGTTAAGAAACCTCATTATCGATGATATGCTTCATTATTCAATATCTTATTTACTCTAAATAACTGCTCGAGTAGTATGACTTTCATCATTTGATGGGGGTAGGTCATTTTTCCGAAACTAATGGATTCGTTCGATCGTTTTAATACGTCTTCTCCAATTCCGTTACTTCCGCCAATGACAAATACGACGTTACTTTTGCCTTGTGTTTTCCAGTTGTTATATTGTTTTGCAAAACTTTCTGAAGAGTGTTCTTTTCCACCGATTTCTAGAGTCACAACGTGTTGATTTGGTTTTATTTTAGATAAAATACGTTCTGCTTCTTTATTTTTAATAATCTCAATGTCTTTAGCACTTGCGTTATTTGGTTCTTGCTCATCTTTTATTTCAATGAGTGAGACGTTTGCGTATTTACTGAGTCTCTTTTCATATTCCTTTACCGCTTCACGCCAATATTTTTCTTTTAATTTACCAACAGTTATAAGCGTCAGTTTCACTAATATCACCTCATTTTAATTTTATTCACAGAAAAGGACCAAGTATTCCACACTTGGTCCCCAAGTTATCCACAGTATTTAGTAGTTATACACATTTACTTGTGGATAACTTCTATAATGTGTATATTTTTGTTGGCTCGTCTTTATCTGTGTCATGTAACGCTACATGAGATATTGTATCGACATCATGATGATTTAACACTTGTTCAACACTCATTCTTGCCAGTTCTTTAATATTATTGTCTTGGCTTAAGTGTGATAAATAAATACGCTTTGTTCGGTCCGTGATAACGTCTTTCATCGCGTGTGCTGCGTCTTCATTTGATACGTGCCCAATATCACTCAGTATTCTTTGCTTTGTAGGCCATGGATATCTTCCCGCACGTAACATATCTACATCATGATTCGATTCAAATACAAAAACATCACTGTCTTTTATAATACCTTTCATTTCATCTGAAACGTATCCTGTATCTGTAATTACCGATATTTTTTTATCATTTTGAGATAGTGTGTAGAATTGAGGGTCTACTGCGTCATGTGAGACGTTAAATGATTCAACGTCTAACCCAATGATTTCTTTATAGTTTAAAGCATTAAACTCAAATTTTTGTTCTTCATTAACGTGGATATTTTTAGATTCAATTGCTTCCCACGTCTTTTTATTGGCAAATATTGGAATGTTATAACGCTTCGCGATAACTTTTAGTCCTTTAATATGATCGCTATGTTCATGCGTAATTAAAATCGCGTCGATATCGTTTAATGAGCGTTCGATTTTGTTTAACGCAAGTTCTGTTCTCTTACATGTAAGACCCACATCGATTAAAATACTACCTGAATCTGACTCTACAAATATACAGTTTCCTGTCGAGCCACTCGCAAGTACACTCATTTTCATTGTGGATTTCACTCACCTTCAATTATTTCTTCTGATGCATTGATTGCATCCACATATATTACACGAGTTATATCTTTTTCTTCAATAATTAGCTTCCATTTTGGTCGAAGTAAGACTTGATTATTATTATCATGTAGAAGTACTAAGTAATACCCAAGTGTTGAAGAAAGAATGACCGCTTCTTTTGAAATTTCTTTCTCTTTCATAAGTTCTTCTACAACTTCTAAAGGGTCGTTAACTGGTTCTTTTTTAGAATATTCATTGGCAGAGATATTCTCTATATAACCTTGTTCTAATTGCACGCCTTCATTTTTATTTACTGCTTTAATACGTGCAGCACTATTATTAAATATCGGTAGTGAATCGTGCATTTGGTTGAAATATAATATTTCTTTGTTACTCGTATCCGAATTATACGTATATTCACTACCTTTATACATTTCTTTATCGACATACTCTTTAACAAGTGAAGGTTCAAAATCTAAATTTTGAGCTTTCTTTATACTTTTTAACATCCCTTGATTTGTCGATTCTTCTGAAGATGTTTCTGATTGAATTTCTTTTCGTGTACCGTTTAATACTGTCAATTTAATTTCTTCAGCCGTATTAACGTTTGTTTTGTAGTCATCACTTTTTTGAACTGTTTTATTTGTTTTAATTTCCCTTGCATCAGAATTTTTATTCTGATTATAAAGCATAATAACTAATACGATATTAATGATTAAAAACACAAAAATATATATCGACTTACTTAATTTCCAATCCATTAGTTTTCATCCTCAATATCGTATTTCACCCATTCACCATCGTAAAGAATATACCAAGATGGTATAAAATCAACGACGTTTAATTCGCTTTGATCTTCATTGTGTTTTAATTCATACGCAAGTATAATTTTACTCACTTTTGAGAAGTCATAATTT
>DWXM01000055.1 GCA_019119225.1 Candidatus Nosocomiicoccus stercorigallinarum | reverse complement strand
GTTAAATATCTTTGGTATGTGTTCGTTGTTATTTGATTCTGGAATTAAAATAATATCGTCGTCATTATACTTAATGCGTTTTACAGTCGCATTATATCCGTTTATATGTACGACTCCGATTTGACCGTTTTCAACGACAGCATCTTTTTCCACAATGACAATATCACCGTCTTTGAATTCTTTATCCATTGAGTCGCCACTTACAATTAAACCGAAAGTGTTTTCTTTAGCATTTGGAATAGCTATATAACTTTCAATGTTTTCTTCAGCGTGAATTGGCTCTCCTGCAGATATTTTTGAAACGACAGGGATGTTGTGAGTTTCGATGTGGCGGTTGTCGAAACCTAAAATATACTCCGGTGATAAATCTAATGCTTTAGAAAATTCGTTTACTTTATTTAATGGGAATTCTCTGTTTAAATTTAAGTAACGACTCATAGCTGATTTCGCAACTCCAACGCGACGTGCTAATTCATTCGAAGATAACTTTTTCAACTTCATTTGCTCTTTAATAATTGCGATGATTTGGTCGTTATTATTCATTTTAATCACTCCTATCCTCTACTTATAATATACCATTACTGTTCCAAAATAGATACGAAAAGAGCGTTTTATAGATTATTTTTTATTAATTTTAATTTTTATGTTGACAATATGGAACGATTGATTTATAGTTAAGACAGTTCCTGATTTGGAACGAAAGGAAGTGAAAATATGAAATTAGATTTACAACGTTTAAAAGCTGAACGTATTGCCAAAGGATATACTCAAGAAGATATGGCTAAAATGCTTGGCTGGAGTGATAGAGCAAGATACGGAAAACGTGAGTCTGGCTTTATCAATATGGGAGCAGATGAGTTTATTCAAATAGCCAGTATTCTAGGATATGATACCGACAATCTCGCTATTTTTTTTAGAGAAGATGTTCCCGAAAAGGAACAAAAGGAGGTAAAGTAATTGAATGAAGTTCAATTGAGTAACAATTTAACAACTATAGAAACAGAAATAAAGAGTTACCAAAATCTTGCTGGTCAATCAATTTTTGAGATTGGTAGACGTCTAAAACACGTGAAAGAGAATAATTTAGCACATGGGGAGTTTGGTAAATGGCTTGAATCAATAAACATGAATAACCAACAAGCACATAGATTTATGAAAGTTTCAGAAGAATATGAACAATCAAATCTAACGACATCGTTAAATTTAGGACTAAATGTTTTATACGAAATCGCAACTCTCCCTGAACCTGAACGCAACAAAGAACACGTAACTACAAAAGGGGAAACGAAAACGCCTGATGAGATGACGGTTAAAGAATTACGTGAACTAAAAAAACAATTAAAACAACGCGATGAAGAAAAGAAACAATTAGAGAATCAGTTGAAAAATTCAACAAGAAGCGAAGAGATTTTACAAGACAAACTTGAACAACTGGAAAATAAACCACCTAAAGTTATCGAAAGATTTTTAGAGCCTGAAGATTATCAGCAAATAAAAACATCTTTAGAACAAAAAGAGTCATACATTAACGAGTTACAAACAGAAGTCGCAAATATGAGAAATGAACGCAATGAAATGGATAAGAAATCTCGAGAATACGACAGACTAAATGAAGCTATTAATGAGATGAACGGGCGACTGAATGAAGGACAAATGAGAATTAAAAACCAAAAAGCTGTATACGACTTAATTAGAAAATCTGAAGAGTTAGTAAAAGAAGTAGCACCGCTTGTTTATGCACTCGATCATTTAGATGTCGAAGATAATGAATACGCTAAAAAACCAATTATCCAATTAATTAAAAATATAGATGACATATCACAAAAATTAAAAAAACAATTGTCAGAAAGACAAATTATTGAGGTGAATTGATTATGAACGAATTACAACTAATTAAACAACAAGCAAACTTAGTTATTCAATCGGTAAATGAAATAGAAAAATTGAAAAATGAAGTAATTCAAAATAAAAACGAAGTAATGCAAATTAAAACAGATTTTCAAAAGGATATTGACGAGATTCGTTCAACGTATCCACTCAATCGTGGAGAAGCACTATTACTAAAAAATAGTATTCAGAATAAAGCAAACGAACTCACTTCTCTGTATTTTGGAAACTATGTATCTAAAGAACTTTACGGAATGAAACGAGTTCATTTATCGATAGGACTTGGACATCAATTGAAGAAAGCGTTCAACGCAGTCACATACAACACAATCAGACACTTAGATTACGAAGATGCCATGAAGTTCGTATCAAACTTTAGTTTAGAACATTTACCTGCGCACTATTTAAGGCTAACAGAAAAGCAATTAGAGGTATCAGAACGCAATGGAGATGGTTTCGACGAAACTTTTCGTGGCGCTAACATACCAACACTAAAGTTAGTGCGATAGGAGGTGACTAAATGCTCACATCAGACAAGCTGGATTACCTAATCGAAATTAATAAGGAACTTGCGCAGCGTATTCGAAAGCTAGAGCAATCTGAATATCAAGAATATGCAACGAAAAAAGAGTTCTCGAAGATTTCAGGTG
>DWXM01000008.1 GCA_019119225.1 Candidatus Nosocomiicoccus stercorigallinarum | reverse complement strand
GGTTTTAGTCCATCACGTTTTTTGCTTAAATCTTCTCTTTTTTCTTCAATTGAAGCTTCAAACTGTTTTAGTGACGTATTAAATTCAAGGATCGGTTCACTCGTCACTACTGAAAACTTTGTTTCAATTTCTTTACTCAGTAAGTCTAGATTATTTTCTTTAGTTTTAAATTCTTTATAAATACTTTTATATACATCGTTAAATCTCTCTGTACCAAATAGCGTTTTTAAAATTTCTTCTTTTTCTCCACTATTTGCTGTAAGGAGTTTTTTAAATTCACCTTGTGGTAAAAGAGCAATTTGTCTAAACTGACGCGCAGACATTTGTAATAATTCTTCAACATAGACAGATACTTCTTTTAAGCCAGATGCAAGTAACTCTTGAAATTCATTATAAATCGCTGCTTGGCCTGTCGTTGGAGTTTTATTTTTACGTTTTTTATATGTTAATACGCGTTCAATTCGATATTCTTTTCCGCGATGTGAAAAATCTAAATGGACTTTTGATAACTCATCGTCACTCGCAAACTGACTTCTCAGTGATTCTCCGCCTCTACTTTCAGTTGAAGCAGTTGCAAATAACGCATACGTAATGGCATCAAAAATCATCGATTTACCAGAACCAGTACGCCCAGATATTAAAAATAATGAATCATTTAGATCTCTAAAATCGATCGTTTCATTTTTATATGGTCCGATAAATTCCATGTGTAATTTAATTGGTTTCATTATTAATCCCTCTTAAATGATTATTAAACGTGTCTAACTCAAAATCAGTTGGTTGTCGTCCTGTAAACTTCTCGAAAAATAATGTTAAAATCTCATCATCACTCGTATTATTCACGTCATACTGAATATCCTCATCCACATATGCTTCAACTTTTCTCGATAATACGAGAGTATTTTTGTATAACTGTTTTAAAGCAGTCATCGGTTCTTTATAGCCTTCCATATCCGTTAACTCAAACTTAATGTAAGCATCTTTATCTTCAATTTCTTTTTTACGAGTAATAATATCAGTAAAACTACCTTTATAATGAATGAGGTCATGGAGTAATTTCACTTCTATAAAATCGACAGTATTCGTATCCGTGTCAATGACTTTAAAACCTTTTTTATGATTCATCTCGTCAAAACTATACTTCATAATGGCACCACTATAAAATATGTGTTCACTATTAAATGCATTATGTCGATGTAAGTGACCAAGAAGTGTATAGTCAAAGTTTTTAAAAATAGTATGTGGTACTTCTTCAGTTAGACCAATCGTCATTTTTTCTTCAGAGTCTGACTCTTTACTCCCTGATACAAATAAGTGTCCAACTAATATATTGTTTTCATTTTTAAAATTATTACTCATTTCATCGATTACTTTTTTATATGCCTTTTCAAACGTATCAATCGAATCATCATTAAAATAAGTCCGTACTTCTGGAATTTCTAAATACGGTAAAAGATAAAAATCAGTATCTTGAATTGTTATAGGCGTAAAACTATCTTCTAACGTCGTATTCACGTGAAAGTCATTTGCTTTAAACCATTCACTACGTGCATCGACATACGGTTTACTATCATGGTTACCACTAATTAAAAGTAATGATTTTTTACGGACTAAGTTAATTTCTTTTAAATAATGATCGACGACATTCATTGCTTCTTGTGACGGTTGTTTTTTATCGTATAAATCACCGGCAATTACAACAGCGTCGATATCTTCCTGATCGATATATTCTAATATTTGATCTAAAACGTATATTTGATCTTCAATTAAACTTTTTCTATTTAAACGTTTACCGATATGCCAATCGGCAGTATGTAAAATTTTCACTCAATATCACCCTATCTATTATCTACTCTATTTTATATTAAACATCGTAAAAACAAAAATGACCGATAAGCAAATGCTTACCGGTCATTATGTTAGTGCGATAGATTTTCTAATGCGATAACAACTTGATCGAGCTTCCTTTCCATACGGTGCATTAGGAAAAACGTCACGACGATAGGAAATCCAACGTCACTAACGAGTTGTGCGATATCCATTTATACAAGTTGTTCGACGTCTTGAGTGATAATTTTTGCACTCTTAAGACGCACTGGTGCACCGTCTTTTGATATTAAAGCTTTCGATTCGATAATTGCGTTTGCTTCTTGACTTACTTCGTCTGTCGTTAAACCTTCTTTTGGATCATTGATTGTAAAATTTAAAATACCATCACGTTCAGTTTCAAATGTTAATACTAACTTTTTAGACATTTATTATCCTCCTTTAATTAACGTACTGCTTCAGTTGTTACTTTTAAAACGTTGACGTATTGTTCCCCTTTTAAATTTCCGTACGCTTGACTGAAATCCAGTAAGTTTTTGTTTTCAGTATTTACTGATAAACGACCCACTGTACGTGATTTTAAAACTTCTTTCCCTGACTCATCGAGTGCTTCAAACACAAATTTTGCTGATAATGATTTAATCATTCGCTCACCTCCCTTACACCCTATATATCGAACTGAATAGAAATATGGACAACTATAATTTAATTTTCTATAATTTAGTAGAGAGGTGAATAACGTGTACAATGACTTTGTCATGTGGCTAATTGCGGTTTGGGGATTCATAATGATTGGACTCCTTGCAATTGGTGGATTTTTTATGTTTAGAAAATTTTTAAAAGCATTGCCAAGAGAAGACGGTTGGTCAGAACTTGATTGGCAAGAATATTATATAGAACAAGCACTCCCACTTTGGAACGACGAAGCGAGAAAATTATTAGATGAGTTAGTTTCTCCAGTACCACAAATATTTAGAGACGTTGCGAAACAAAAGATTGCAGGGAGAATTTCTAAAATCGCACTCGATGAAAAAGTAAGTACAATCCATTTAGATCAAATAATGAAAGGTTATATTATCGCTACACCAAAGCGAGATCATGGATTTATGAAGAAAAAATTAAAAGAGTTAAATATAGACTATTCACCATACGAACATTTATTTGAACTTGCAGACGATGAAAAACAAAAATTCTCTATATTTGAACAAACTGAAGCATTAAAAAAGG
This sequence comes from Candidatus Nosocomiicoccus stercorigallinarum, assembly GCA_019119225.1. Classification (GTDB taxonomy): domain Bacteria; phylum Bacillota; class Bacilli; order Staphylococcales; family Salinicoccaceae; genus Nosocomiicoccus; species Nosocomiicoccus stercorigallinarum. Next base: position 9,014 of record DWXM01000008.1, on the reverse strand, counting down.
TTGAGTAACAGATGTTACTCAACCTTTTCTTTATCTTTAAATTTTAAATAATGGATGACCATGGAAGTTCTCCATATAACTATCATCGTAAAAGCAAGTAAGAAGAACATTCCCCCGATTTCTCCTGGTGAAATATCTTGAGATAATATAGTCTTCATAAATGTACGTATAATAAGTAGTCCAACTAAAATAACTGGAAATAGTTTAGATGGTTTAACGTATAACTCGTCATCTCTTACTTCATATTTTGTTGTAAATAATAGTGCTAAAGAAAATATTGCACCGACAATAACTGCTTCTAATATCAACTGGCCATCTAATCTAAAATACGGAAAGACAAACATCAATGCCCCCGTGGACATCATAATTGGCGGGATAATAATCTTTTTTAAATACAGTGGCGACTTCGTTTCTTGATTTCGCCAAAAGATAACGAGTATCCCCATAATAATCGCACCGATGGATGCGATAATGAATATTTCATTCTCATATGTTTTAAGTAAGTCTAATAACTGATTCATTTAAAACCCTCTAAAGTCACCAAAGTACGGTGATAACCAAATAATGATTTTTGTAAGGCCGTCAAAGTATAATAAAATACCCATTAAAATCATAATCACTCCACCGACTTTCATGAGTGTCCCTGAGTATTTTACAATCCATCTCGTACGTGATACAAAGAAACTCAATACAAAAAACGGCACTGAAAAACCTAAGCAGTAAACAATCATTAACATAAGTGCGTTTTCTGGTTCTGTTGCACTCATTGCAAAAATCGCACCGATAATTGGTCCGTTACAAGGTGTCCAACCTGCTGCAAATGCCATACCAATTAAAACTGATCCAATAAATCCACTCGGTCTATTTTTAAATTCAAATTTTCTATTTTTATTGAGAAAATCAAAGTTTAAAATACCTGTAATAATTAAACCGAATATAATAATTAATATTGCACCAATTTGTTGAATCAGCTTAGAGTATTCGATTAATATTCCACCGAAAAATGTTGTACCAAAGCCAATAGCAATATATATTAAACTAAACCCAATTAAGAAGAATAGTGTATGTAGTACCGCGCGTAAGTTAAAGTTACGATTTTGAACTTCATCAAAACTCATTCCCGTGATGTAAGATACAAACGCCGGGAATACTGGTAACACACACGGGGAAATAAAACTTAAAACACCCGCACCGAATGCGAGAAAAAATGTAACTTCACTACCCAATTCTTTTTCCTCCACTTCATACTAAGTGTACCACTCAGCATTAAAGACTTCTTCTTTTATTTATAATATTTATGACAAATTTTCAAACCTATAAAAAAACACTGACGAGTGTCAGTGTCACGATTTATTTTTTAACGTCTTTCATGTTTTTGTTCATCATCGTCATCATTTGATTAATTTTCTTTTGTGATGGCTTTTGACCCATTTGCATCATCATCATTCTTAATACGTCTTCGTTAATTGGTGGGTTTTTCTCTAAATAATCCATCATATACTTTCTTGCAAGGAAGAAACCGAGTGCTGTTCCACCTGCTAAAGCAACAATTACGATTAAAATCCAAATCCAAGTTGCCAAATGACTCACCTCTTTTCACTTTTTCAACATTCTAATTGTACATGAATTTTTTTCATCGTTCAACGCATTTAAAACATCCTGCATATTATATGCAGGATGCCTTAAATTAATCTTCTAAAATAATATTAACTAAGTTATCGACTGTATAACCGTATCTTTCCATAACTTCGTTACCAGGCGCACTTGCACCAAATGTGTCGATTGTTAAGTACTTACCATCTAAACCGACAAATCTTGCCCATCCGATACTTGCAGCCATTTCAACAGCTGTTCTATTTTCGATGTGTTTGTTTAACACGCTGTCGATATATGCTTTATCTTGTTTAAAGAAAGTTTCAGTATCTGGTATAGATACTACTTTCACGTTAACGTCTTTTTCTTTTAACACTTTTGCCGCTTCAATTGCGAGTGCAACTTCACTACCTGTCGCAAATACAATCGCGTCGTCTCCATTATCATACGCAACGTATCCACCACGTTTAACACCTTCAGCAAGCGTCTCTTTTTCGATATCTAACGCTTCAACATCTTGACGCGTTAAAACAAGTGCTGTTGGAGTGTCTGTAGACTCTACTGCACGCTTCCAAGCTTCACGTGTTTCGTTGCCATCTGCTGGACGAATCACATTTAAGTTTGGAATCGCACGAAGTCCAGCGAGTTGTTCGATTGGTTCGTGTGTTGGACCGTCTTCACCAACTGCAATAGAGTCGTGTGTAAATACGTACGTTACTGGTAACTGCATTAATGCACTTAAGCGTACAGCTGGTTTTAAGTAGTCACTAAACACAAAGAACGTACCAACGTATGGTAAGATCGCACCGTGTGCTGCCATACCGTTTGCTGCAGCTGCCATTGCGAATTCTCTGACACCAAACCAGATGTTTCTACCACTATAATTATCTTTTGAGAACGCCTCTTCTTTATTGACCATCGTTTTGTTTGAAGATGCTAAGTCTGCTGCTCCACCAAATAATGTTGGTATATTTTCAGATAGCTGTTGAATCACGTCACTCGAACTGCCACGTGTCGCTTTTTTAGATCCAACTTCAAATTCTGGTAAATTCATGTCGTAATCGACTGGTAATTTACCTTCTACTGCGTTTATAAATTTCTCATATTTTTCAGGATACTTTTCTTTATAGTCTTCAAGTAATTCGTTCCATTCACGCTCTAATTTCTCTCCACGCGCTGTTAACGTTTCGTCAAATCTTTCATATACTGACTCATCAACATGGAACTGTTTTGAATGATCTAATTCATAATGTTCAAATGCACTTTTTCTTTCATCTTCACCGAGTGGTGCACCGTGAGAATCACTTTTACCTTGTTTGTTCGGTGAACCATATCCGATGATTGTTTTAATTTCAATTAATGATGGTTGATCTGATTCTTTTGCTTTTTTAATTGCTTCATTAATTGCATCCACGTCGTTACCATCATCAACACGGTGGTAATCCCAGTGATATGATTTAAAACGCCCTTCAATATCTTCAGAGAAACTCATATCTAAATCTCCGTCAAGAGAAATATCATTTGAATCATATAATACAATTAACTTATCTAGTGCTAAGTGACCTGCGAGTGATGCTGCTTCATGAGAAATTCCTTCCATTAAGTCACCGTCACTTGCTAAGACGTAAGTGTAGTGGTCAACGAGTTCATGCTCATCTGTATTAAATAGACCTGCTAAATGTCTTTCAGCCATCGCCATACCAACACTCATTGCAAATCCTTGTCCAAGTGGTCCTGTTGTAATTTCTACACCGTCAGTATGTTTAAATTCTGGGTGTCCAGGTGTTCTTGACTCATATTGACGGAACTCTTTAACATCATCCATCGAAATAACGTCTGCAAAGTGAAGTAAACTATATAACAGCATACTTCCGTGTCCTGCACTTAAAATGAAGCGGTCTCTATTGAACCATTTCACTGACTTTGGGTTAAAGTTTAAATGTTCTTTCCAAAGTGTATAAGCCATTGGTGCCGCACCCATTGGAAGTCCAGGGTGTCCTGAATTTGCTTTTTCAATCGCATCAATTGATAAAGCACGAATTGAATTAACAACAAGTTGGTCTGTCTGATCAAAAGTCATAAAAAATAAAGTCTCCTTAATTTATTTCTTGTTTTTCTTACTATTTTGAATATCTTTAACTTTTTGTGGCGTTACGTCATTACCTTCAGGGTCAATTACTGTAGAGTTTTCGAGTTGTGATTTAAAACTTTTTCTAAAGTTTTTTAAATACTCACCGCGAAGAGCGTTTAACTCATCTAACTCATCTTTTGTAATTTTTTCTTCACGTTTTAACTTCGCCAATTCATTCAGTCTAGTTAGTTTTTTATCATCTAACATGATGATCAATCCTTTCACATTAAATTTACCATAAAAAAACGCATTCGGCTATATTGCCGATGCGTAAATATCATATATTATCTGTTAACTATACATCTGTTTTATTTAGAGACTATTTCAACGTTACTGTTCGTATCTACGTTCGGTGAAAATTCATGAAAAGTAGTTGCTGCTTGAGAAATTCCAATTGGCTGATCGATATCGTATAGTGGTGCATTTATATAAAAATCGACTAAGAAATATAGACTTAGAGCGATAAGGACTATAGTAATAATAGTAATAGTAACTTGTTCTTGTTTAACCATATTTCATACATCTCCTAGAACATTTGTTTGTATTTATATGATAATAGAACAAGTGTTCGTTGTCAATGATTTACGAACAAATGTTTGTAGCATTATATTAAATATGTTAAAATTAAGCTAATTCATAATTCGGAGGATTTATTATGGAACAACTAACTACGCGTCAAAAAGAAGTACTGAAATATATAAAAGAATGTGTCAATGAAAAAGGCTACCCACCAAGTGTTCGTGAAATTGGAAATGCGATTGGACTTCAGTCGAGTTCAACAGTTCATGGTCACTTAAGTAAACTAGAAGAAAAAGGTTATATTAAAAGAGATCGTACAAAACCAAGAGCAATTGAAGTTGTCAGCCAAGAGCTTGAACAAAAAGTTGAGGTCATTCACGCACCAGTTCTCGGTAAAGTAACGGCAGGCTTACCAATCACGGCCGTTGAAAACGTTGAAGAGTATTTTCCATTACCAGAGCATTTAACTGCTGGTCATAATAGTGAAGTATTCTTATTATCAGTTGTTGGTGATAGTATGATTGAAGCGGGAATTCACGACGGCGATAAAGTAATCGTTAGAAAACAAAATATCGCGCATAACGGTGAAATTATTGTCGCAATGAACGACGACAACGAAGCAACAGTGAAACGTTTTTATAAAGAAAAAGGTTATTATAGACTCCAACCTGAAAATAGTACAATGGCTCCGATTATTCTAGACTCAGTGACTGTCTTAGGAAAAGTAATTGGTCTTTATCGTGAACTTTAATACTTATTAAAATGATAAACATTCATTGATATGTTTATCATTTTTTTATTATTGTCATAAATACGCTATCATTTTTATAATTTCGGAGAAATATTACACTATAGAAATTATGATATACTTATTTCTTATATTGTGTAACATTAAACTTTACATCTCCCCTACGTACTGTATAATCATCAAATGTATTCATAAAAGGGAGATGATCAATTGAATATGAAAGAACTCTTGAAGTTTGCTTTCGCATACTGCGGTATCGTTATCGGTGCAGGTTTTGCGACAGGTCAAGAGATTATGCAGTTCTTTACAAATGATGGGATTATGAGTTTTGCAGGAATTGTTCTTGCTGTCTTAATGGTAACTTTTGTATTTAGACAATCTGCAAAAGTTGGCTATTTATATGACGTTGATTCCCATGAATTACCTCTTATAAAATTATTTGGAAAATACTTCGGAACATTTTTAGACTACGCATTAATATTCTTTATGTATGTAACGAGTTTCGTAATGATCGCAGGTGGCGGAAGTAACTTAAACGAAAGCTTCGGTATGCCTATTTGGGTTGGATCGATCGTTATGATTATATTAGTTTCAATTACATTAATGCTAAAGTTTGATAAAATTATTAACTTACTCGGTTTCGCTACACCAGTTCTTTTAATTATGGTTATCTTCATGACAATTTTTGCATTTATTAATGCAGATCTTTCAGTTGTTGAAGGTGCTAAATATGCAGATTCATCTGTCCCACCTTGGAACGTTTGGTGGATTGACGCAACTGTATATGCCGGGCTAATGTACGGCGTTGGATTTAGTTTCATTACGATTATGGGATCTGACACTAGACTTTATGAAGTTGTTAAAAGAGGATCATTACTCGGCGGACTATTTGTACTTATTTTAATGCTACTATTAAATGCTGGATTACTGTTAAATATGGATATTGCAGTCACTAAAGACATCCCAGCACTAGTCGTTGCTAATGCGGTACATCCATTGTTTGGATCAATCTACTCTATCGTTATAATTATACTGATCTACAACACAGTAGTTGCGTTAATGTACGCTGTACTCGTTAGATTTACTAAAGCGAGAAGCAGAAATTATACAATACTATTAGCAATATTAATGGTTGTTGCATTCCTATTTACGAGAATTGGATTCGTAGAATTAATTAATATTTTCTATCCATTATATGGATACCTAGGAATTATTGTCGGTCTAGGATTCTTTGTATTATGGATTAGAAAGAAAGTACATCGTTCAAAATATTACGATCGTACAAACATTGAAGATTAAGTATTTAGCCTATCCACTACATGGATAGGCTTTTTATTTTAGTTAAAATAATGTTTAATTTCATAGAGTTCATTTTCATTAAACTATTTACTCATTCGTTAACGTAAATCTCATTTGCGTGAACGTATTTTTCATCTATTAATATAAATCGAATTTGTGTCAACATGGTATGTGATTCGTTAACGTAAACGCTATAATCGTCAATGAAATTAAACACTCGTTAACGTAAAATCAATTTGCGTTAAAGTACGATTTAATTACGTATAAAATACTATATATTTTTATACAATAACCTTATCTATTTGTTAGATAATTTTTTATATTTATTAAACGTATAGATGATGAAAAGTTATATTAAGAGTAATTGTAAACTTTACATAACTATACCTTACTGTATAATAATTTTATATAGGTAGGAGTTGTTTTTTTTTGAATATTAAGGAACTATTTAAATTTGCCTTTGCATATTGTGGTATCGTTATCGGTGCTGGATTTGCAACTGGCCAAGAAATTATGCAATTTTTTACGAATAATGGAATGGCGAGTTTCATTTCTATTATTTTTTCTGTTTTAATTATGACATTTATTTTTAGACAAATCGCAAAAGTTGGATACTTATACGATGTTGAGTCGCATGAATTACCTCTAAATAAATTATTTGGTAATGTTTTTGGACGTATTATCGACTACACTCTCATATTTTTTATGTTCGTCACGAGTTTCATTATGCTTGCTGGTGGTGGTAGTAACCTAAATGAAAGTTTTGGCCTACCAACTTGGATTGGCACAATTGTAATGATTGTACTCGTCTCGATTACGTTAATGTTAGATTTTGATAAAATTATTAACTTACTCGGTATTGCTACACCAATTCTTCTAATTATGGTAACTGTTATGTCAATATATGCTTTTTCGACAGCAGATATGTCAATTTCTGAGGGTGCAACATACGCGGACTCTACTGTTCCTCCTTGGAATATATGGTGGATTGATGCGGTGGTCTACGCGGGATTAATGTTCGGTGTTGGATATAGTTTTATTACGATTATGGGATCTGATACGAGACTGTATGATGTCGTTAAAAGGGGATCATTACTCGGCGGATTGTTTGTACTTATTTTACTACTCCTCGTGAATGGGAGTTTATTATTAAACATGGACGTTGCTGTGACTAAAGACGTACCAGCATTAGTCGTTGCGGATGCTGTACACCCGTGGTTTGGTTCGATATACTCTATCGTTATCATTATTTTAATCTACAATACGGTAGTCGCTTTAATGTACGCTGTACTCGTTAGATTTACTGATTTTAAAAGTAAATCTTACGTTACATTAATGATTATACTAATGGTCATTGCATTTTTCTTAACACGAATTGGTTTTGTTACGTTAATTAACATATTCTATCCATTATATGGATATTTAGGAATTATTATCGCAACTGGTTACTTTGTATTATGGATTAGAAAGAAAGTACAGCGCTCACCTTATTATGACAATACTAATGATGAAGAATAAAAAATACTCCTAAACTAGACGTCTAGTTTAGGAGTATTTTCTTATATTATTTAAATAAGTTTCACTTCACGTACCACATGTCGTATAAAAGTCATTTCCTTTTGACTCTTTTAAGTACTCCGGAACATTATCATTAAATGGTTTTGTACATGCTTTGAGCATTTCATGAACTTTATTGTAATCTCCGTTTAATGCTTCTTCTATCGCGTTTAAAATTGTATGATGTCTTGGTACAAATGAAGGGTTTTTATTTTTCATTAAATTGAAATCGACAGAATGATCACCATAATTTGGTGTGAAATCTAATCTACCAAGAGCTAGTTGTCTAAACGTATTTGTATAATCTAATTGTCTAGTTTCGATTTCCTTTAAAAATTCAATAATCATTTTCTGGTCTGTCTCACTATTATAATCAATCTGTTCAACTCCAATTTTTTCTCCCATTAACATAAACCATTTTCGGTTATAAATTAATGGAAATTCGTCGAGAACAGATTGTGCAATCGCCACCGCTTCTTTTTCATCATCGCTAAATAAAGTAATCATAGCCTCACCAAGTTTACTTAAATTCCAATGCATAATCTTTGCTTGATTTGAAAAGCGATATCTTCCTTGCTGATCGATTTGACTAAATACTGCATTTTGGTCATATGTTTCTATAAATGCACATGGCCCAAAATCAATTGTCGAACCGTCAATTGTTACGTTATCTGTATTCATAACTCCATGCACGAATCCAGCACTTTGCCACATTGCCACGAGTTCTGCTTGTTTTCTAACGACCATTTCAAAAAATTTTTTGTACTTTACTTTATTTTCTAAATCATTGAGATATGAATAATGTCTATCTATAGAGTAATCAATGATCTCTTTTAAATACGGTTCTCCAGCGATTTTTCCAAACTGAATTGTTCCAACACGTAGATGGGAATTCGCAACTCTGATAAGCAGTGCTGCTATTTTATCAGCTTCTCGTTCAGCAATCTCTGTCGTTTCTAATAGTGCGAGACTTCTCGTTGTTGGGATATTAATGTTATATAAAAACTCGGAATAAATATATTCTTTAATTGCTGCGTCTAACGGTAATAAACCATCACCGCCACGTGAATATTTTGTTGGTCCACTTCCTTTCACAGCAATATCAACGTAAAAATTGTCTAATAATGTTTCACCTAAAATAATTTGTCTACCGTCACCTAGAATGAC
>DWXM01000054.1 GCA_019119225.1 Candidatus Nosocomiicoccus stercorigallinarum | reverse complement strand
AGTTTTTCTCTGTCGAAGCTTGAATCTGTTTCTTCAAGTTGAGCTTTAATTTGAGATATACGTCCAGTAATCGCTTGCTCGTCACCGCTTCCTTCAACAATTGTCGTATTTTCTTTATCGACATGTGCTTTTGAAGCAGTACCAAGCATATCTAGGCTAGCGTCTTTTAACTCTAGTCCTAAGTCTTCAGTAATCACTTGCCCGCCTGTTAAGACTGCGATGTCTTCAAGCATTGCTTTACGACGGTCACCAAATCCTGGTGCTTTTACAGTAATTGCTGTAAATGTTCCACGTAATTTGTTTAATACGAGGTTTGCGAGTGCGTCTCCTTCTACGTCATCTGCGATAATTAAAATAGGACGACCTTGTTGAACGACTTGTTCTAAAATTGGTAGTAAGTCGTTTTGGAAGTTCGTAATTTTTTTATCAGTAATTAAGACGTACGGGTTATCGAGTTCAGCAATCATTTTCTCTGAGTCTGTCACCATATATGGAGATGAATATCCACGGTCAAACTGCATACCTTCAACGACTTCTAATTCAGTATTTAACCCGCGAGACTCTTCGATTGTAATAACTCCGTCATTACCGACTTTTTCCATCGCTTCAGAGATGAATTCTCCGACTTCTTTGTCGTTTGCTGAAATTGCACCGACTTGAGCGATTGATGCTTTATCTTGTACTGGTTTTGAAATGTCTTCTAGTGCTTTAACCGCTTCTTCAACTGCTTTAGTAATTCCACGGCGAATGCCAACAGGGTTTGCGCCTGCTGTCACGTTTTTAAGACCTTCTTCAATCATCGCGTGCGCGAGAATTGTCGCTGTTGTTGTTCCGTCACCAGCGATGTCGTTTGTTTTTGTCGCAACTTCAGATACGAGTTTTGCACCCATATCTTCAAAGCGATCTTCTAACTCGATTTCTTTTGCGATTGTGACACCATCATTTGTAATGAGTGGTGCTGTAAATTGTTTATCTAAAACGACGTTACGACCTTTAGGTCCAAGTGTCACTTTAACAGCGTTTGCAAGTTTTTCAACACCCTGTAACATCGATTGACGTGCATCTTCAGAAAATTTAAGTTCCTTAGCCATTCATATCTCTCCTTATTCTACTACTGCTAAAATATCTTGTGCAGGTACGATTAAATAACTTTTACCTTCGTAATCGACTTCTGTTCCTGTAAATGAGTTGTAGACGACTTTGTCACCTTCAGTGACGCCGATTTTTACAACTTCACCGTTATCTAACGTACGTCCAGGTCCGACTGCGACAACTACACCGTAGACCGGTTCTTCTTTTGATGAATCTCCAGTTAAAATAATACCTGAAGATGTAGTTTCTTCTTTTTTATCTTTACTAATATCTAAAATCACTCTATTTTCTAAAGGTCTTAACATCGTTTGAGTCCTCCTCAATAATCGTCTTTTAGCACTCATCAATGTGATGTGCTAACTGATTTTTATGATACATCAAAGATAGTCAAATTTCAAGTTATAGCATTTAGTTTTCATGTTTTATATTGTAAAATGGTACTATTGTCTAGAGACTTAATTTAAGGAGTTTGTATATGAATAGAACTATATATAGTTTATTTATCGTCGTAATGTTTGGAGTTATTCAAATCGCTGGTATTCCAATTCAACTTTATATCGCACTTAAAAATCCAGGCGCGAGTGTTCAAGAAATTTTAAGCTTATATATGCCGTATCAGTTCGTCATTTACGTTGTCGGACTTATCGTTATTTTAATTTTAGGTAATATTCATAAAGATAAAAATATCTTTGAAAGAGGCGCTAAAACACCACCTCTACAAACAATCGCATGGATTTTTGGTGGTTTAATACTCGCATACGTTGCACAAATTATTACCGCACAAATTAATTTCCGTCTGTTAGGAAATCCAATGGAAAGTGAAAACACAAAACATATTATGGAAATGATTTCTAACATGCCATATATGATTTTATTTGTTGCAGTAATCGGTCCAATAATCGAGGAATATGTATTTAGACGTGCAATTTTCGCTGAAATATACGAGAGACTACCGATGAATAAAGTTGCTGCATTTTTAATTGCAGGTTTAATTTCAGGAATTGTTTTTGCATTCGCGCACTTTGACTTTACGCATATTTTAATTTACGTCGGTATGAGTTATGTTTTTAGTTTTGTCTACGTAATGACGAATCGACTGCTTGTGCCAATCGTTGTTCATATGCTAATGAATGGATGTGTTGTATTACTACAACTCACATTTAAAGATCAAATTGAACAATTAGAAGAACTTCAAACGAACGGCTTAATTATCATTAAAGCCGTATTCAATACGATAATATAAGTAAAACTCTCAAGAATTTCTTGAGAGTTTTCACTTTAAATACATCCGGTAAAATTTTACGGATTTTATCGAACATGCACTTTTATATTTATATCTATTATTTGAAACAATGTCGTATAGCTTATCTCTAAAAACTTTAGGAATAAGCTTTAAGATAACGATCGGCTTAAATAATTGATTTGCATCCATCAACATATGAATGACCGCGTTTGACTTATTGTATATTTTATCTTTAGAGAGATACGACACACTTTCAGTGTCGATATTAAATGGAAGTTGTTTAAACCATTCACTATTAAAGTCCGTAATATATAAGTCATCATTTTTATTCACTTTAACTACTAGATTGATAAATCGACTGCATAAATTACAATCTCCGTCATATATGAGTACCTTCTTCATAACATTACTCCAATACATTAAAGTTTAAATATTAATATAAACAAAACCCCTTTAAGTATCACTTAAAGGGATTTCTATTGGACTCTATTTAATTTTACACTTTTTCAATTGTGATTGTCCATGACGCATCATCTAACTGCTCAAATTCAGTCACATTGTAATTATTTTCAGCTGCCCAGTTTGGTAAAGCTTCTGTTGCTTGCGTGCAGTCAAAATCTATTTTTAAAGCATCTCCAATATCTAATGTTTCCATTTTCTTTTGTGCTTCGATTAAAGGAAATGGACAGACCATTCCTACAGTTCCAAGTTCATAAACCATAATATATCTCCTTATTAATTAGATTGTAAAGGTGTTTCAATTGCTTGTTTCATTGGTTTTACATATAAGAAATAACTCATAAACCATGTACCAAAAATCATAAATGGTAATGAAATCCATCCTTGCCAAGACATCGCTGCAGTTGCAACAAGTCCGTTACCAATTGTACATCCGCCTGCACATGCTGCACCGAATCCCATTAATGCGCCTCCAAAGACTGAGTTTCTAATTGTTACTTTATCTGGTAATCTCCATTTAAACTCTCTTGAGCCTCTAGCAGCAATATAAGATCCAACGAAAATTCCGAGTATTAAAAAGACTCCAAAGTCTAAATAAGTTGCATCTCCACTTGTGATAAACATAACTAAGTTTGATGATGGTGTTGTAATTCCTAAGCCACTCTCTCTTCCTGTTGAATATGAAATTGGCCAAGTGATAAGCGCAATAATTCCAATTGCGATTGCTGCAGTAAATGGGTGGAATCTACGCTCAAAAAAGAAGTGACGAGCTCCGGTAAATTTTTGTGGTAAACTTGCACGTTGTTTCTTAGGTTTTCTTAAAGTTTTAACGACAAAATATAATGTGACAGCAGTAAGAATCAATACTAATACTGTAAATGGAATCCCTGTTGTTGATACCATATCTGCATTTCCAACAGTCTTACTGTTCATACCTTCCATCACTGGTTTTAAAAGTCCATTTTTTGTCATCGCTGCGAATAACGCATACATTGCGAGTGCAATCCAACTTCCAATTAAACCTTCACCTGCACGATACCACGTACCTGTCGCACATCCACCTGCAAGAACGATACCGATACCAAATAAAAATGCTCCGATAATTGTGCCGATTAAAGGAAATGTGCCATTATCTATTGTTAATACACCAAATCCTGTTAGAGCAATTAAACCAATCGCTTGTATTGTAATTGCAATCAGTAAGGCATAAAACATATTGTTATTTTTTTGAACGTACATATCTCTAAATCCGCCTGTTAAGCAGAACCTAGTACGTTGCATTACGAATCCTAAAAGGATCCCGACTATTAGTCCACTCACTATAGTCCAAATCATAAAATATCCTCCAAATAAATTCATATTTAAACGCTATGAATTAATGTAATATATAAATCATAGTAAGTCAATAGGATTTGCTCATAAAAAAATTCCGAGTGATCACTCACTCGGAAAATTGAACTATACTGCTAGACTCATTCTTGGTCCAAACGCTTCGTAATGTACTTTACTCATATCATATCCATTATCTAGAGAAGCATTAATCATCGCTTGGTTAAATGCTAATGAACCTGATATATAAATTGAATAATCATCATAACCACTAATATCATTTGCTGTTAAGTAGCCATCGTCCTTAGTATATCTAATTTTGATATTTACTTTGTCTTTTAATGATTCTAGTTCTTCTTTAAATGGTAGTGTTGTTTCATCAGTCGTTGATATGATTAAATCAATGTCTTTATTATGTTTTACAGCACTCTCTACCATAGACATAATCGGTGTTAAACCAACACCTCCAGCAATAAATAATAGTTTCTCATCTGAAGAATCTAGTAAGAAATCTCCAGCTGGTGCTGAAAGTTCAATAATATCCTCTTCATTTAATTCATCAAATAAATAATG
>DWXM01000053.1 GCA_019119225.1 Candidatus Nosocomiicoccus stercorigallinarum | reverse complement strand
ACTCTTCCATTATCATTTTCATCGTCTGGAATGTACCACTTAATTTTGCAGATACAGTAATTCCAATAACTGCGTCATATCCTTTTTCTGCAATATCATCTAAAATATCCATAAATGATTGTGGGGTTGGTTGTGAAGTTTTTGGCGGTACTTTTTCAGTTTTAATTCTATTGTAAAACTCTTTTATTTTACTTTCTTCTTTAGAATCAATAATTACATCGCCATTTTCATAAGTAATGTGAAGGTCGACTCTATAAATGTCCGGGTGGTTCTCATATTTTGAATCTAAATCTGCAGTGCTGTCGACAATATATGCGATTTTCATAAAAAGCTCTCCTTATGAAGTTATTATTCATTATCCGTTAAGTATAGTATACAATAAATTTTAAATCATAACCTATTATACAGATTCATATGCACTTGTTCTAATAATATATGTGTAATATAATATTTATTTGTAAATTTATGAAAGCAGGTGAAGACTTGAACACATTAACAAAAGCAGATGAATGGTTTAAAAATCCTAATATTTTTACAAATATAATTGCTGGGTTAATTGTGAGTATCGCATTAATTCCTGAAGCTGTTTCCTTTTCGATTGTTGCAGGACTCGATCCAATGACAGGTCTTTATACACCGATTATTATGACTATAACCATCGCTTTTGCAGGTGGCCGTCCGGCAATGATTTCCGGAACTACTGCAGCAATGGCCCTTGTCGTTGTTGATATCGTCAAATACCACGGTGCTGAATACTTATTTGCGGCGACTATTTTAATGGGTATTATTCAGATGATACTTGGTTATTTAAAAATTGGGCGTTTACTTAGATTTATACCAAACTCTGTAATGATTGGATTTATGAACTCGCTTGCGATTTTATTATTCATCACACAATTAAAAAACATCGTTGGAATATCTAATGCTACGTATTTTTATGTCACTTTTACATTTCTTATTATTTTATTTGCTCCGAGATTATTTACAACTATCCCCGCTCCACTCGTTGGACTTGTGATAATGTCTCTCGTATATTTTTTCTTTGGTGGAAAGGTTATGACAGTGTCGGATCTTGGTACGATTAAAAGTCAATTACCAGTGCTACATATTCCAAATATTCCTTTTACATTAGAAACACTTAAAATTATTTTTCCATATGCAGTTTCTATGGCATTAGTTGGACTTATTCAAAGTTTAATTGTCGCGAGAATTTTAGATAACTATACTGAGACGAATAGTAATAAGAATAGAGAAAGCTTTGGACAAGGTATTTCTAACTTGTTTACAGGATTTTTCGGAGGAATGGCTGGTTGTGCGGTGACTGGTCAATCGATTATTAACGTACAAATGGGTGCAAGAGCAAGATTATCAACATTTACTGCAGGAATATCCTTAATCATCTTGGTGATGATGTTTGGAAGTATTGTAAATGAAATTCCGATGCCAGTACTTACAGGACTGATGGTATTTGTCGCGTATAATACATTTGACTGGCGTTCATTTAAATATTTTAAACGTGCACCAAAATCCGATATGATTACATTATCTGTAACGATGCTCGTTAGTATTATAACGAGTAACTTAGCACTCGGTGCAATATGTGGTATTGTAGCAGCAATAATTACGTTTGCGGTTAAAATTTCACACATCGACGTTACGAAACGAAAAACTGAAGCTGATCACATCACATATCATATTTCTGGTCAATTATTCTTTGCTTCGATTGAGTCAATGCTTGAACAATTAGACTATGACGACGATGAGTCACATGTCACGTTAGACTTCAAGCATGCACATCTTTGGGATTCCACTTCAGTCAGTGCAATTCAAACTGCTATACTAAACCTTGAAAAGCATGATAAAACTGTCAAGATAATAAACTTAAACTCCAATAGTACTGAAATGCTAGAGCGTATGACAAAAATAAGAGTTGAAAATAGTCAATCAAAGTGAGGGAATAACGATGTATAAAAATATTATTGTAGCGGTAGACATGTCTGAAAATAGTTATCGTGCAGTACTTGAAGCCACTAAACTAACCGAGGAAGATTCATTCATTACGCTACTAAATGTAAGAGATGCTTCAGAAGCCCAGAGAGAAGCATTACATGGTGGAGACATAATACCTGAAGATACGATCGAAGGACTCGAAAAACAAACGAGTCTTTTAGAATCTAAGAATATTCAATATAAGCTTTTAACTAAAACAGGACAAATTGCAAAAACGATTATCGACGAAGCGAACTCTGGAAGTTACGACGTCATCATCGTCGGTCAAAAAGGTAAAGTACTAAAAGATATTATTATAGGTAGTGTGTCAAGACGCGTATTAAAAGAATCGAAAATACCTGTACTTTTAGTGAAATAAACGAGGAAGACTTAGCCTTCCTCGTTTATTTTTTTGTTTTCTTTAGTTTTTCTTTTAACAATTTCTTTTCAGTATTATACAAGCAGTCGACCTCTTTAAATAATACATCACACTGCGTATTCTTCTCTTCATAACGTTTATCTGTTTTTAAAGTATCTTCATAAATGCACATAGAATTAAATAAGCTTTCAAAATGAAAATCAACAATGTCCACATAATCATAAGCTTTAATATCTTCTAATGCTGAGATCATTTCTTCTTTAAAATTCTCAAACCCCATCTTTTTAATACTTTCAAAATGTCGTTTGAAATAGTAACGATGTCCATTTTCTTCTACATCTGTAATATATTCAGTAAGTAAATCTACATAAACTTTTTTAATAGTCATAAGTTTGACCTCCTGGCTTAATTTTAACTCGTTAAAATAACACCGTAATGTGAGACAGTACTTTTTCTTACACATTGCATAAATTTAAATCTCTTAAACAATGGACTATTAAAGTGTGCTTTTAAAACAACTCGTTTAGATGCAACACGTTTTGCTTCTTCAATGATTGCTTCAGTTAATTCACTATTATCTGCATAATGTTTTAAACCTTCGATGCCTTCTGAATTAACATCTTCTTCATACATCGGATCAAAATAAATGACGTCATAACTGTCATCTTGTTGTTTTTTTAGAAAATTATATGCATTTATATGATGCGTCTTTATTACTTTTGAGGCGTGTTCTAATTCTTGTAACGTGTAGCGATATTTACTCATACCAATAGTCACCACCAAATATACGCCAAGAGTGGATTCTAAAGCAGTAACATCATCCGTTACTACCGACGCTATAATACTGTCTGATGCAAGGCCCATTGTACAATCTAAAAATTTTTCACCAACTGTTAGATTGGTCGCTTCTAAAAATGGATCAGACTCTCCTTTAAGTATACGCTTTAATCTAACTTGGGAAAAGTTTGGGTGATATGTGAAATTCCCATTCTTCCTATTTAATTGAACTTTTTCTTTACCGACTACAAGTACTTCTGAATACTTTTCTACAAGCTTTTTAGTACTTATTTTTTCTCTATATAAAAATGGAATATTATAATATCTTCCGAGCTCTTTAACTTCTTCAAGGAGTGTGTCGTTATATTTTAAAGGAGTAGTAATAATCATATTTTCACCTCGTAAAAAAGAGTACTGAAGAAAATCAGTACTCTCTTTTTGTTAAGCTTCTCTTTTTCTTTCTAAATCTATATCTTCAAGTTTTACTTTTTTACTTCCAGTTACTGCTTTATGAATGAAAATTGCTAAAGCAAATAAAATAAATGGTAAGAAGTGGCTAAATACGCCTTTAAAGTCGAGCGATAAGAAACTGTCCACCGATCCACCGAGGAACAATAACAGTAACGCGAGAACGACGATTACCGTACCAAATGGATAGCCTTTCCCTTTGAACGGTAAAACATCATCGATATTTTTACCTTGAACCTTAATGGCTCTACGTAAACGAATTTGTGCCCATACGTTAGAACCCCAAACTGCAATAACGAGAGAACCTACAAGTTCTAATAAGAAAAAGATTGCATTTTCTTTAAATTGAGAGAATATAATAATTGAGAATATCGCGATAATTATTGTAATAATTGCAGGTAATGGTGAACGTGTACGATGACTAATCTTACCTAAAAATGCCGGGGCATGTCCGTTATTAGATAATGAGAATAACATACGACTTGCTGTGTATAACATCGAGTTAGATGCAGATAATAACGCTGTTAAAATAACTGCGTTAATTACTGAAGCTGCAAATGCGATACCTATTCTATCAAACACTATTGTAAACGGACTTTGGTTCACTGATCCAGATTCGTTTAATAACATTGGATCAGTGTAAGGGATAATCGCAGCAATGACTGCAATTGAGCCAATATAGAAAATAAGTATTCTCCAAAATACTTGTTTTACTGCTTTAGGCATTGATTTTTCAGGCTCATCTGATTCTCCAGCAGTTACTGCGACAACTTCCGTTCCTCCGACTGAAAATCCAGCGATAAGTAGTACACTAAAGAATCCGGCCATACCACCAGCAAAAGGGGCTTCTCCTACTGTATAGTTTTTAAAACCATACGTTTCTCCACCTAAAATCCCAAAAATCATTAATACACCGAAAACAATAAATACAAAAATTGTTACCACTTTAATTAGAGAAAGCCAATATTCCGCTTCACCATATAAAGTAACTGTAAATACATTTAATAAGACAATAATTAAGAAAAAGATCATGCTCCAGCCAAATGGTGAAATAAATTGCATCGGCTCCCAAAATGTAATCACGTTTGCAGCAACAATAATATCTACTGCTGAAACTAAAACTCCGATTAGTAAGTATAGCCAACCGACCGCAAAACCAACTGACGGATCAATAAAGCGAGTTGAAAATGCACTAAACGCACCAGATACAGGATAAAACGTTGCGAGTTCTCCGATTGAGTTCATTAAAAAATATAGCATGACACCTATAATCACATAAGCAACTAAAGCACCACCTGGTCCTGCTTGAGATATAACGCCACCCGTCGCAACAAATAAACCTGTTCCAATTGCGCCACCGATTGCAATCATGGATACGTGTCGAGACTTTAAACCGCGTTCCATTTCATTGTTGGACATATTGAATTCCTCCTTTATAAATTTATTATTAGTATCATAAGTATTTTCTTAATAATACATATTTAATAATAGTATAGTGTTTTCACTATACTTTCAATACTTTTGTAATAAATTATTTTAATTATTCTGACTAATTTTAATTTACTATAAATTTTAATGATTATTATGTATAAAATTATCTCTTTTATAATTGTTAGCATTTTCACAAAAATATTGTGTAACATTTGATAAATCTAGCTTTTACACTTGTTACTATTTGCTGAACGTGATACTCTATTTATAGAAATAGTATACATATTAAATTCAAAATATATGGAGTGAAACAAATGTCAGAAGCAGTAGCAAACGAAAAACTTACACCAAAAAAGTTTTTATTTAATGTTTTAAATGGTGTAGCTTTAGCAATCGTCGTCGGGTTGATTCCTAACGCAATTTTAGGTGGATTGTTCGGATATTTAAGTCAATATGCGGATATTTTCCAAATACTACAAAATGTTGTAGTCGGTATTCAATTTACTATTCCAGTATTAACTGGTGTACTTATCGCAATGAACTTTAATCTAA
>DWXM01000007.1 GCA_019119225.1 Candidatus Nosocomiicoccus stercorigallinarum | reverse complement strand
ACTCACTTTTGAGAAGTCATAATTTTCATCAATTACAATTTTATAACGGACTGTTTCAAGATCATCAAGCGTCGTACTTAAATCAGAGGGAATATTTGCGTTTACTTGAATCATTGGTCGACTATACTCAGCGATAGTGCCTTGACCCACTGTGACTAAAATTTCACTCATAATATCATCACTAAACACGACATAATCATTTAACATCGGTTTGTAAATTACCGTACTTTCCTCATCATCATAATCAAATAATATATCTTTAGCAGTTAAGCCCATATGCCCATTTAAAAAGATAAATGATTTTTCAATTGTACGATTGGGTGAGAGTGTATTACTATCTGCTTCTTTTAAATTCATAAATGAATATTGGTAGTTATTTGCACTATACGTCGCAATTTCAGTATCTGATTCATAGACTGTAATATCTTTAGACTGTTTTTGTTCAACATCTGACGATGAGAATAATGTTTCGTTCATCGTCGATACGCTTAGCGTTGATGGTATAAACTGGTGAATTTTTTGTTTGCCTGGTGCTTTTGGTCCATATAACGCAGTTAATCGATTGGATGTTTCAGCATTTGAAATAACCATCGAATAGTCTGTAAATAAGTCATTATGATTATTAATAGCTGTTTCAATCTCACTTTTAGGAATATCAATTTTATAAGAAGTAAAACTCTTACGATCTTCAGTGATTAAATTTAAAATTGTATCATCGCCATGCATTTCTAAAATGATACGATCGAAATTAAAATCGATATGGTCTTTATCCGAGTCCATTTCAAGCATCGTTAAAAATGTACGTGCAGGCATTTCTGAATAATAATCAATAATGAGTATCTCATTACTTTCAATTAATGCTTCAGATTTTAGCTGATTAATTGGCTGTTCTTGTTGGACTTCGGTGACTTTTTTACCTTGAAAGAGATTCCTAAACTCATCTAAAAACTCTTTACTCATCGTACCAATTTCTTCTTTATCTTTAATATGAACTGCTTGATACGCACGAGTCATATCTTTAAACGATACGACTTCACCTTGTGAAGACATTGGTGGGAGAGATAATGCCGTGTCAATAGATTCAAATTCTGGTGTGTAAATCCAAGTTTTATACGTCAGAAAACAACTTAAAATAATGAGGGCTGTGAGAAGTACTGTTTTTATATATTCCTTAAACATCCCACTCATCCTCTTCAATATCTAAATAAGGTAAGTTGATGAATATTGTCGTACCTTCTCCTTCGATACTATTTGCCCATATTTTACCGTCATGTGCTTCTACAATTTCTTTAGATATCGCAAGTCCAAGTCCCGTACCACCCATTTGTCGTGTACGCGATTTGTCGATTCTATAGAATCTATCAAATATTTGATTTACATTTTTACCTGGAATTCCTAATCCGTGGTCTTTAATACGTAAAGTCATTCGGTTATATAATGTGTTTTCTTGTAAATGAAACTCAACCTTTTTCGGTGTTCTTGTCTGATATTTAATAGCGTTAGTTATAACGTTATCCAACACTTGCATCATCTTAT
This sequence comes from Candidatus Nosocomiicoccus stercorigallinarum, assembly GCA_019119225.1. Classification (GTDB taxonomy): domain Bacteria; phylum Bacillota; class Bacilli; order Staphylococcales; family Salinicoccaceae; genus Nosocomiicoccus; species Nosocomiicoccus stercorigallinarum. Next base: position 71,754 of record DWXM01000007.1, on the reverse strand, counting down.
CAATCGCAATTTCAGCATATATTGGTTTGTTTGGAATATTTTTCGTAAATATAACTTCGTCTTTAAACGTAATCGTAAATCTTTCAATAATATTTTCTAAGAACATATTGAAGTTCACAACTTCTTTATTGATTTCTTCAACTTCACTATCCATACGTGATAACTGAAGTAAGTCTTCAACAAGTCTAGACATACGCTCGGTTTCCTCACGTGTGACTTTTAAAAATCTTGGTGCAATTTCTTCATCTTGCCAAGCACCGTCTTCTAACGCTTCGATATAACTATGCATTGATGTAAGTGGGGTACGAAGCTCATGTGAAACATTCGCAACGAACTCTCTACGTTCTCTTTCAAATTCTTCTTGTTCTGTAACGTCATGCATTACCGCAATGAATCCACTAACGAATCCCGTATCTTTGACTATAGCGCTAAAATTAACTCTAATGATACGATTTCCTTCTTTAGATTCTAAGAAAATTAAATGAGATGTGTCTCTATCATTTAAAATGTCAGAGAGTTCTAATTCATCTTCTAAACCGAGTGTTGTAATCATATTTTTATTTAATATATCTTCGTAATCCACGTCTAGCATGTATAACGCTGTGTCGTTTGCGAGTCTAATACCTCCACGTCTGTCTGATGAAATAATCCCGTCTGACATATGTGTAATTACTGAGTCGAGACGATTTTTCTCACTTTCAGTATTGGCCTGTGCCTCCTGAACACGTTTAGAAAGTATATTAAATGACTCCGCAAGTTGACCGATCTCATCATCACTATAAATTTGTACTCTAGATGTATAGTTTCCTTCAGACATCAGTAGCGCCTGGTTTCTCATACTAATGATTGGTTTAGTAATTGTACGTGCAACAAAGATACCAAGTACTGTCGTAATAATTAATGAAATCGCAGTCGCAATAATAAATGTATTGTTAATTTTTTCGAGTTGTGAGTAGACTGTTTCGATATTTGATTCGACGTAAATTGCACCGATAATCTTATCGTGTGAAACGACTGGAGAGTTCACAATCCAAACACGCTTATTATCATCCGCTCGATTTACGAAGATTTCATCGTTTTGAACACCGGTTTCTAATGCGTCATTTAAATCTTTTATATTTACACGAGCATTTACTGTTGATTCGTTTGTAATTTTACTCGTTGCAAGTAGTATTTGATCGTTATTTACATATCTAATTTCATTAATATCGAGTCTATTTCCATAGTCATCAATAACTTTTTGAACCTCTTGCTGAAACTTACCACGATCCGTATCGTACTCACTATCTAACTCGACGATGCGACTTTCAATTAAATCAATTTGTGATTCAATATTGCTTTTAAAATTATTTGTTAAGTCTCTTTCTAATACATTAGTAAAGTATAGACCGATAATTTGCATACCAATAATGATGAGTAAGACATATATGACGACAAGTTTAACTTGGAGAGATTTAACATTTCGACTCCATTCTTTAAACATTTAGTCGTCACCTTTTATAAAGTAACCAACACCACGACGCGTGAGTATATATTCTGGATGACTTGAATCTGTTTCGATTTTTTCTCTTAAACGACGTACTGTAACGTCAACTGTACGTACGTCGCCAAAGTAATCATATCCCCACACAGTCTCAAGTAAATGTTCTCTTGTCATCACTTGACCTGGATACTGTGCTAAATACTTTAATAACTCGAATTCACGTTGTGTGAGTTCGACTTCTTCATCGTTCTTTTTAACAAGGTATGCATCTAAGTCGATTGAAATTTCACGTATTTTAATAATGTTCTCATTTGTTTTATCTTCTTCAGTTGAAGGTGTCTTGCGTCTTAGATTTGCTTTTACACGCGCAATCAATTCACGTGCTGAAAATGGTTTTGTCACATAATCATCTGCACCGAGTTCTAAACCGAGTACTTTGTCGATTTCATCATCTTTAGCAGTCAACATAATGATTGGCATGTCGTACTTTTTTCTTACTTCTCTACAAATTTCCATACCATCTTTACCTGGTAGCATAATATCAAGTAAGACTAAATCTGGCACTTCTTCTAAGATAAGATCTAGTGCCTCATTTCCTTCGTGCGCAATTAAAACTTCGTAACCTTCTTTTTGTAAGTTAAATTCTAATATTTCCGCGATTGGCTTTTCATCATCAACAACGACTATTTTAGTTGGCATAGTTTCCTCCATTCTAGAGAAAATAAATAAATCTCTATTTTATATTTACGTAGCTTAATACAATTATTATACTATTTCTACTAATTATATCATGAAAAAACCTACAGTAATTATACTGTAGGTTTAAGTGTAGACCATTTTTCATATTCTTTTGACGTGCAGTACACGAGATGTTCGTCACCAAAATCTCTAAGTTTTAAATCTTTTTCTTCTTCTCTACTATATTCAATATGTTTATAAGAAATACGTTGACGAGTTTTTTCACTCTCAGGGTCTGGCTGTGGAACCGCAGAGAGTAGGGATTTTGTGTAAGGGTGAATAGGATTGTTATATAAGTCATCCGCTTCACCAATCTCTAATAGTTTACCTTTATACATTACAGCGATTCTATCTGAAATATATTTAACCATTGATAAGTCATGCGCAATGAATAAATAGGATAATCCACGCTCTTTTTGGATTTCTTTCATCATATTAACGACTTGTGCTTGAATCGACACGTCGAGTGCTGAAATCGGCTCGTCTGCGATGATAAGTTTCGGGTCAAATGATAACGCACGTGCGATACCAATACGTTGACGTTGTCCGCCTGAGAATTCGTGTGGATATCTCGACGCGTGTTCTTTGTTCAAACCAACAGATTCAAGTAGGTAGTTGATTTGTTCATTACGTTCTTTTTTATTTTTATACAGTCCATGAATATCGTAACCTTCACTTAAAATTTCTTTAACTGTCATACGTGGATTTAATGACGCATAAGGATCTTGGAAGATCATCTGCATGTTCTGATAAAATTGCTTCATCTCTTTTTTATTTAGCTTCGTTACATCTTTACCGTCAAATATAACTTCGCCACCAGTTGGTTCGTATAAGTTGATAATCGTACGTCCAGTAGTTGATTTACCACATCCAGATTCTCCAACTAAACCGAGAGTCTCTCCAGGTTTAATTGTAAACGATACGTCATCGACTGCTCGAACTTCATTATTTTTAGAATTAAAGTATTTTTTTAAGTGATTCACTTCAAGTAATGGTTTACTCAACACTTTCACCATCCTTTAGATTGTACTTACTATAACGCGCTTTAATTATTTCAGGGATTTCTGTTTTTGGTGCGTTAGGATGGAGTCTCCAAGTTTTCGCCATATGTGTGTCACTGACTTTAAACATCGGTGGATTCTTCTCATAATCAATACGCATCGCATATGGATTTCTCGCTGCGAATGCATCACCTTTTGGTGGATCCGTTAAATCTGGTGGTGTACCAGGAATCGTGCGTAGTTTTTCATCTCGACTAGAACCTAAGTCTGGCATCGAACCGAGTAATCCCCACGTGTACGGATGTTGTGGATTATAAAAAATATCTTCAACCGTTCCAATCTCTACAATTTCACCTGCATACATTACAGCAACTCTATCTGCAACGTTCGCAACTACCCCTAAGTCATGTGTGATGAAAATAATTGATGTGTTAAATTTCTTTTGTACGCGTTTCATTACTTCTAAAATTTGTGCTTGAATTGTCACGTCTAGTGCTGTTGTTGGTTCGTCTGCGATGAGTAATTTCGGATTAGCAGCGAGTGCAATCGCAATAACTACACGCTGTCTCATTCCCCCTGAAAATTCGTGTGGATACTGTTTTACACGCTTTTCAGGCTCTGTAATACCAACAAGTTCTAATAACTCAACCGCACGACGATTCGCTTCAGACTTAGAAACCTTTTGGTGTTTTAACATTACTTCTGTAATCTGTTTACCAATTTTCATCGTCGGGTTTAAACTTGTCATTGGATCTTGGAAAATCATACTAATATCATTGCCACGTACTTTTTCCATTTCTTTATCAGATAATGATAAAAGATTTGTATCGTTAAATAAAATTTCTCCGTCTTCATAAATTGCTGGTGGAATAGGAAGTAATTGCATAATCGCTTGTGACGTTACACTTTTACCTGATCCTGATTCACCAACAATCGCAAGTGTTTCCCCTTCTTTAACGTCAAAAGTTACATTACGAACTGCCTGAACTTTACCAGCATATGTTTTAAAATTTACTTTTAAGCCATTCACTTCTAATATTGTTTTTTTCATACAATCACTTCCTTAACTTTGGATCTAGTGCGTCACGTAGTCCATCTCCAACAGTATTAAACGCAAAAATAGTTAAACTAATAAATGCCGCTGGGAAAAACAGTCTCCACGGTGCATTTTGAAGTGCTGGATAACCGTCGTTAGCCATCGTACCCCAACTTGCAAGCGGAGCAGGTACACCAAGTCCTAGGTAACTTAGAAATGCTTCTGTGAATATTGCTGATGGAATCGTAAGAGTCATTGTTACTAAGATTGCACCTAATGCGTTTGGTATTAAGTGCTTCATAATTAGATGCCCTGTAGAAGCACCAAGTGTACGCGCTGCAAGCACATATTCTTGGTTTTTAAGTTTTAAAATTTCAGAGCGTGTAATACGCGCCATATTTACCCAACCTGTAATAGATAGGGCAATGATCATTGGGAGTAACCCCGGTTGCATTACAACAAGTAAAATAATAACAACTAATAAGTATGGAACTGCTGTTAAAATGTCTGCAATTCTCATCATAAACTCGTCAACACGGCCACCTTTAAGCCCTGCAATCGCTCCCCAAGTTACACCAATAATCAGGTCAATAATCGCTGCAGCAAATCCGATGAATATTGAAATTCTCGCACCGACAAAGACACGTGTAAATATATCTCGTCCTAGATCATCTGTACCGAAGAAGTAAGTACCATTTGGTGCAATATTATAGTCACCAGTTTGCTGACGGTACGTAAAATTTGAAAACATCGGTACAAAAATCGCGCCTATGATGATTAAAACGAGCGTAATAAGTCCGATTAATGCTAATTTGTTTTTTAGAAAACGCATCAACACTTCTTGCCAAAAGGATATTGATTTTTTTGATAATTTTTCTGCTTTATCAGTTTCAACTCCAACAATCTCAAAGTCTTCAGGAGAAAGTTTTTCGTATTCTATTTCTTTCATTTCGATTTGCCTCCTCCGACTTTAATACGTGGGTCTATGAATCCATAAAGAATATCTACAATGAGTACTGCGAGTAATAAAATAATAGAGTAGAACACTGTCGTACCCATAATTACCGTATAATCACGGTTTGAAATACTATTTACAAAGTGTTTACCGAGACCTGGAATTGAGAAGATTTCCTCAATGACGAAACTACCTGTAACTACTCCAGCAGTTAACGGTGCTAAATAAGTGACTACTGGTAATAACGCGTTTCTTAGTGCGTGTTTATAAGTAATCACAACTTTTTTAATTCCTTTAGCTTTTGCCATTTTTACATATTCAGAATTTGTTTCTTCAAGCATTGAAGATCTCGTCAATTTCGCAATAAATGCCATTGGTGTTGCTGCTAAAGCGATCGCAGGTAATATTGAATAAATAAAACCTTTCCATCCTGCGATTGGGAATATATTTAATTTCAGTGCTAAGTAGTACTGAAGTAAAGTCGCCATTACGAATGATGGTATGGATATACCAAGTACAGCGATTATCGTTGTGAGATAATCCGGCCATCTATTATGGAACAATGCTCCGATAACTCCGATTAACACACCAAATGCGACCGCAATAAACATTGCTTCTAAACCAAGTGTCATAGATACTGGGAAACTTTCTTTAATAATGTCGTTTGTTTCACGATATTTATATTTCATTGATGTACCAAAGTCACCCTTAGCAGTATCAAATAAATAGTCTTTATATTGAATGTACCACGGGTTATCTAAACCGTATTGTGCGTTTAAGTTTGCTTCAATTTCTGGAGGTAATGCACGCTCTGATGCAAATGGGTTACCTGGTGCAATTCTCATTAAGAAGAATGTTGCAGTCACGATTAACCACAATGCAATAAATATATATAAGAGTCTTTTACCTATGTATGCTAACACGATGTAGCCCCCTTAAAAAATTAAAGGTGAGTGGGTTAGACTCACCTTTATTAATTATTTTTATTCTTTAATCTTCACGTACTTAAGTTGTAAGTTACTGAGTGGATCTGGTTCCATGTTTTCCACACGGTCAGATTTCACCGCAATGTTTGTATAGAAGTAGAGTGGAGCGATTGGATAATCGTTCATGAATACTTCTTCTGCATCTTGTAGTAACTCTGTACGTGTTGCCTCATCTGTTTCAACTGTTGCTTTGTCGAGTAGGTCTTTGTACTCTTCATTTTCCCAAGCAGTTGTATTGTTTCCGCCTTTACGTTTGTATAATTCTAAGAAGTTGTACGGATCGTTAAAGTCTCCAACCCAGCCGTAACGACCAGCTTGGTAGTTTAAGCTCTTAAGCTCTTCTAAGTAAACTTGCCACTCAGAGTTGTCTAACGTAACATCAACACCAAGTTTGTCTACCCAGTTTTGTTGTACATACTGCATAATTGCAGCGTGTGCTTCACTTGTGTTGTATGATAATTTAATTTTTACGTCAGATGCGCTGTTTAAGCCTAATTCATCTAAACCTTTTTGTAGTGCTTCTTTTGCTGCTTCTTCGTCATTTGATTCGAAGTAGTCTCTTTGTTCTTCAAATCCTTCCATTGTTAATGGAACTAATCCTGAAGCAGGTGCTTGTTCACCTTTAGTAACGTTATCGATTAAACCTTGACGGTCAATTGCGATTGTTAATGCTTCGCGAATGTGTTTGTTTTGAAGTACATCATCTTCAGTGTTAAATGTAATCATGTAAGTTCCAGCCATATCTGAAACATGTAACTCATCTGATTCCTTGAAGCGGTCTAATGCGTTTAAGTCCACTGAGTTAAACGGTGCACCTAAATAGTCTAAGTTACCAGCGTCGAACTCTTTAAGTGCTGTTGCTTCACTTTCAATCATGCGAACGTTTACTTTATCTACGTCTACGTTGTCTTTGTCCCAATACTCATCGTTTTTATTTAGAGTAATGTGATCTGATGAAGCAAACTCATCTAATGTAAATGGTCCGTTACCGATATAGTTATCATCGTTAGGGTTTTTGTAAGCATCCGGATTTTCTTCTGAAACTTTTGAGTTCACAGGGTAATATGTATAAAACGCTGTTAACTCATCGAAGAATGGTGTTGGGTTAGTTAATTCAACTTCTAACGTTTTGTCGTCAACTGCAGTAACTTTAACGTCTTCTTCTGAACCTTCCCCTAAGTTATATTCTTCTGCACCTTGAATGTAATACAGTTGATATGCATAGTCTGCTGCATTTTCAGGATTCAATGCCCATTTCCATGCATATTCAAAGTCTTCTGCAGTTACTGGGTCACCATTTGACCACTTTGCATCACGTAATGTGTATGTATAAGTTTTTCCATCTGCAGATACGTCAATGTTTTCAGCCATACCCTCAACAGGGTTACCATCTGAATCTAAACGAGTTAAACCTTCAAATACACTCGCTAAAATAACCCCAGAAGTTGTGTCTGTTGCTAAAGCAGGGTGGAATGCTGGTGGATCTTCATTAATAGAAACATTTAATTCTTTTAATGTTTCACCGTCTTCTCCTGTACTAGAAGAAGAATCTCCACCGAAATCACACGCTGCTAAAACAAGCGTTAAGCCAAGTAACAAAACTAAAGCTTTAAAATTTCTCAAAGTAAATCCTCCTTTTTAAAAACCGTTTTCTAAAACGTTTTCATAACTATATTTTAATCATATTCTTAATTTTATGTCAATAGAGAAAAATAAAATATTCTGATTATTTTTAAAATAAAAATATATATGAAAAAACCTCTAGCGATACTTCACTAGAGGTTAAATACGGTCCCGACGGGAATCGAACCCGCGATCTCCTGCGTGACAGGCAGGCATGTTAACCGCTACACCACGGGACCTTAAGATATGAATTTAAATTTAAAAATAAAAAAGTGACCCCTACGGGACTCGAACCCGTGTTACCGCCGTGAAAGGGCGGTGTCTTAACCGCTTGACCAAGGGGCCAGATATCTGAACACAAAACTTATTATAGCATCTACTTAAATTAAAGCAAGGCTTTTTTAAAAGTTTTTTAAATATGTTCTAAATTTAATGTAAAATACATGTTTTTTAATAAAAAAGCTATCTCAATTAAGAGATAGCCTTATAATTAACCCCAAAGGTCAGCGAGTAAGTTTGTTTGTTCTCTGTCTGGTCCGACTGAGAATATTGATACTTTAACACCGCATAAGCGTTCGATTTCTTTTAGATAGTTAAGTGCGTTTTCTGGTAAGTCTTCTAACTTACGTACGTCTGTAATATCTTCTTTCCAACCTGGATATTCTTTATAAATTGGTTTTGCTTTTTCTAATTCGTCTAATGTTGCAGGGTATTCTGTAATTTCTTTTCCGTCAATTTCGTAAGCAACACAAATTTTAACTGTATCTAACCCACTTAATACGTCTATTGAGTTTAGTGAAAGATCTGTAATTCCACTCACGCGGCGTGAGTGACGCACAACGACTGAGTCAAACCAACCGACACGTCTTGGACGTCCTGTTGTTGTCCCATATTCACGACCAACTTCACGGATATGATGACCATCTTCATCAAATAGTTCAGTTGGGAATGGACCATCTCCAACTCTTGATGTATATGATTTACATACACCAACGATATGTTCAATGAACGTTGGTCCTACACCGCATCCAACTGTGACATTTCCTGCCACTGGGTTAGATGAAGTAACGAACGGATATGTTCCGTGGTCGATATCTAGCATAACTCCTTGTGCACCTTCGAATAGTACACGTTCATTGGCTTGAAATGCGTCATCTAAAATTTTTGCTGTGTCACATACATATGGGCGCAGACGGTCTGCAGCTTCTTTGTATGTATTGTAAATCTCTTCGTAATCAAAGCCATCATGATCAAACATCGATTTTAAGTATGCATTTTTATATTCAACATTTTCTTTGAGGCGTTTTTTAAACACTTCATCGTTCACTAAATCTGCCATACGAATACCGATACGTTGAATTTTATCAGCGTAACAAGGACCAATACCTCGCTTTGTCGTACCGATTTTGTTATCACCACGTGCTTCTTCTTCTAATTCATCTTGTGCTAAGTGATACGGTAATACAACGTTCGCACGGTTTGAGATTCTTAAGTTATCAATATTAATACCACGTGCTTCTAAACCGTCGAGTTCTTTAAGGAGTGATAGTGGGTCGATAACGACACCATTACCGATTAACGCGATTTTATCATCCGCGAAAATTCCTGATGGTACTAGATGTAATTTATAAGTTTCACCACCAAATTGAATCGTATGACCTGCGTTGTTTCCACCTGAGAAACGTGCAATGACTTTCGCTTCTTCCGCTAAAAAGTCTGTAATTTTACCTTTACCTTCGTCTCCCCATTGTGTTCCGACTACTACTGTTCCAGACATAAAAAAAGCCTCCATTAAGTCTATTTTAACCGTCTTATACTGTACCATTAAATACCCTTAAAATCAATATAAGTAAGCACTTCTCAATTGAATTGAGAAGTGCTTCACTAAGGTATCTCTGGAGGAATATAACCCTCTTCATAGTTTTCAACCGCGAGATCTATAAAGTTACTATGTTGTTTATTAAACATTAGTTTTACTGTACCTGTTGGTCCGTTACGGTGCTTTGCGAGAATGATTTCTATTTCATCTTGGGTACTTTGGGCGCCTTCATCATCTTCGCCTTCACCGCGATTATAATAATCATCACGATATAAAAATGATACGATATCCGCATCTTGCTCAATCGAACCAGATTCACGTAAGTCACTCATCATTGGACGCTTATCTTGACGTGATTCTACACTACGTGAGAGTTGTGATAACGCAATTACTGGGCACTCCATTTCACGCGCAAGTGCTTTTAACATACGTGAAATTTCAGATACTTCTTGTTGACGGTTTTCTCCGCGATTTCGTCCTGTGCCTTGAATGAGTTGTAAATAGTCGATGATGATTAAATCAAGACCATGTTGTGCTTTTAGTTTAATACACTTTGATCGAATTTCATTGACTCGGATTCCTGGAGTATCATCAATAAAAATATTCGTATCAGATAACTTACCTGTAACGTGTGCTAAATTATCCCATTCTTCTTGGTTTAATTGTCTGTTACGTAGACTGGCTGAATCAATATGTCCAACACTAGAAATCATACGCGTTGCAAGCTGTTCAGCACCCATCTCGAGAGAAAATATCGCAACAGTATAATCATTTGCACTCGACATTCCGACGTTTTCAGCGATATTTAATGCAAATGCAGTTTTCCCCATCGATGGACGCGCGGCGATAATAATTAAATCGTTTGGTTGTAATCCACTCGTCATTTTATCGAGCTGGCGGTAGCCAGTTGGAATTCCTGTAACACCTGTATTGTCTTTACCAGATTGTTCATCGAGCTCTGTAAAGATTTGTACAACGACGTCTTTCATCGTTTTAAAGCTGTCACGTCTTTTATTTTGCTCGATATCAAGCATTGATGTTTCTGCTTCTGCAATTAAGTCTTCGATATCTGTTTCAGCATTAAAACTATCTGTAGATAAGCGCTCTGCTTTTTTAATAATCGTACGTCGGAGTGAGTTTCTCTGAATAATTTCAGCATACTCTTCCCAATTTGAAGAAGTCGGAGACATATCAAATAATTTTGTAAGGTAAGATAATCCTCCAATATCATTAACGATATTTTTTGATTTAAAATCTTCCATTAAATGAAGCGGACTAATCTTTTTACTTTCTTTAGTTAAATCTTGCATACTCGTAAAAATCATTTGGTGTGCGCGTTCATAAAAGTCTTCAATATCAACAGTCGTTTCAACATCTAAAAATATTTCTGGGTCAATTAAAATAGCACCGAGCAGAGCTTGCTCTGCGTCGGTACTATGTGGCATTTGACGCGGAAAATTACTGTTATTTTCCATGACTACACCTCTTACTGTTCAACAACGTGAATTTTAAGTACTGCTGTAACTTCATGATGTAGTTTAATATCTACTTTGTGGTATCCTAATGCTTTTAATGGTTCTGGCATGTCTAATTTTCTACGGTCGAGTTTAATGTCATGCTCTTTTTTGTACGCTTCAACAACTTGTTTTGTACTGACAGAACCAAATAAACGTCCGTCTTCTCCAGACTTCATTTTAATTGTGACTTCAATGTCTTCTAATTTTTCTTTTAACTCTTTTGCATCTTCTAATTCTTCACGTGCTTCTTGTTTTTTTGCTTCTTTTTGTTCTTCTAACTTTTGTAAGTTACCTGGAGTTGCCTCTTCAGCAAATCCTTTTTTGAATAAGAAGTTTTGTGCATATCCTGCTGCAACGTCTTTTACTTCTCCAGCTTTACCAATGTTTTTTACGTCTTTTAATAAAATAACTTTCATTAATCTTCACTCCTAATATCTTTCAGTTGATTAATTACACCTTTAAGTTCATCGTATAACTCGTCCATCGTAAGGTCTGTACGTCTTGTTGCGGCGTTCGTTAAGTGACCACCACCGCCGAGTTCTTCCATAATAATTTGAACGTTAATATCACCTAAAGAACGAGCAGAAATTCCGATTGAATCATCTTCACGTGTCGCGATCACAAATGATGCACGCACTCCTTCAATTTGAAGTAATGAATCTGCAGCTTGTGCTACAGTCACTGGGTGATATGTCATCGTTTGGTCTGCTTTAACGATTGCGATACCATCTGAATCGATTTCAGCAGATTTAATTAAATCACTACGCGCGATAAATGTGTCGATATCATCTTTTAAGAATGTTTGTGCAAGAACTGGATCGGCACCATTTGAACGTAAATAACTTGCAGCGTCAAACGTACGACTTCCTGTTCTTAACGTATAGTTTCTCGTATCTACGATAATACCCGTTAACATAATTGTCGCTTCTAAGCGTGACATTTTATTTTCTTGATATTGATACTCAAGTAACTCTGCTACAAGTTCACAAGCACTTGAAGCATATGGTTCCATATACACAAGAAGTGGGTTAGAGATCATTTCATCGGCACGTCTATGGTGGTCAATCACGACTTTACGCGTCGCTTTGTTTAAAATATCTGTGTCGAGTACCATAGAAGGTCTATGCGTATCAACGACGACAACTGTCGTACCAGGCGTCATCAAGTCAAACGCATCTTCTGATGAAATAAACGTATCATAAATATGTTCGTGATCTCTTACTTCATTCATCATACGTGTAAGTGTATCATCTAAATCTGATTCATTTAAAACAATGTGCGCGTCGATTCCGTTTGATTTTGCGATTTTCGCAACACCAATACTCGCTCCAATTGAGTCAACGTCAGGGCTTTTATGTCCCATAATTAAGACATTTTCACCTTCAAGGAGTAAGTCTCGAAGTGCATGCGCCATAACACGTGCTTTAACACGCGTACGTTTTTCCATTGGATCTGTTTTACCACCGTAAAATCGAGCAGAGCCGTTTACTGATTTAATCGCAACTTGGTCACCACCACGTCCAAGTGCAAGATCTAAAGCAGATTGGGCAAGTTGACCAACTTCAATATAATCTGTCGAACCTTCACCAAGTCCGATTGAAAGTGTAATTTGTGCTCCAATCTCTTCTGTTGATTCACGTACTTTATCGAGAAGTTGGAACCGAGAATCTTCAACTTCTTCTAAACTCGCATTTTCCATCGCAATCATGAAGCGGTCGTTAGAAAACCTACGAATGTATACATGATGTTCTTCTGCCCATTCGTTAATTGTTGATGTGATTAGATTATTTAATTCACTTTTTAAGTTTTCTGTCATATTTTGTGTAACGTCATCATAGTTGTCTAAAAATAAAATTCCTATGACCGGTCGTCCTTCTTCTAACTTTTCTTCGAGTTCTTTTTCATTTGTAATATCGATAAAGTGAAGTATTGATAAGTCTTCTTCATAGTACACTTTATACGACTTATCACCATACTGAGTTTCAGTTTGATTAAGATTATTTGTTTTAATCATCGTTAATAAATTCGGAAAAGTCGTATTAATCGGTTCATTGTAAAACTCTTCAGGCATGTGCTCTTGCATGTATTCGTTCATCCATATAATTTCGTCGTCATCGTTTAACATGACCATACCGATTGGCATATGATCAACTGTGTATTCTTTACCTTTTGCGATATCATCTGCTAATATTCTTAAATTTTCTTCAGATAAACTCAGCCACTTATTTGCATATATATAGACAAGCGCTAAGAGAATCGCACTCACTAAAAAACTAACGACACCGAAACTAAAGTGGTTCACAAATATAAACGTACTCAAAATTAAAATATGCAACAAAATAATACCAAACGGTATTAATATCAATTTTTTATCGAGTACTTTGAACATGTGCTATCTCCCTCCTGACTCTATGCGTTGTCTAAATTTAAATAACATATCGATAAATCCAACAAATAACGTAATTGGTTTAAGTAATATTGAAAATACCATAACAACTACAATCCACGGTGTCTTTAATTCTTTACTCTTTAAGAAGAATAAAACAAATGCTAAACCGTGAATATAAATGACCCATTCGAGTATAACCATTGAGTTTACAACTACTGAATAAATTGGATCACTTAACGAATCTTGAAACAGTGTTAAAATCATCACACCAAAGTATATATACGCAATATTTCTAGGGAACTGCCACTGACTAAACGGTAAGTAAGGCCATAATTCATTTTTATCTTTTGAGAGTACCCGAATCATTAATACCGTATACAATGCAATCACAAATGCGATCACAAAAAATTGTGACGGTATTAATATAAAGAAATCTTGAATTGCTGAAACAATCATTTCAACATCGACTTCTTGACCAGTGATACTTGATACCTCGTCGATTTGACTTTCATACCAAGATGTCACTGTCATTCTCACTTTGTCAAATGACGGAATGACATTAAATGCTTGTAGTATTAATATACTCGCTAACGATAAAATCCCCATTAAAAATGTTAAATACGTGAGTGTAACTTCTTGAGTAAAATGTTGCTTTAATGTCGCTTCGAGTAACATGACCGAACATATTATCACGATAAACGTAATAAACGATATTATTGAAAATACAAATAACGTCGGTACCCATATAATAAACACTGTCATAAAGAACAAACGATCAGATTGTAATTTAATATCTAACAGTAAGTATATGACAAAAGGAATAATTAAAAATCCTAGCACAATTGTATAGTCTGTAAGAATAAAATGTATAAGACTAACTACAAGTGCTGTAATTATTTTTAAATAAGGTATATCTTCTTTCAAAAACTACACACCCTAAACTTATAAAAAATATGCTCCTATAGAATAGGAGCATTCAATACTTTTATTATACCTTTTCGATGATAGATTGACCACCCATGTAAGGACGAAGCACTTCTGGAATCGTTACAGAACCATCTTCATTTTGGTAGTTTTCAATAATTGCTGCCATCGTACGTCCGACTGCTAAACCACTACCGTTTAACGTGTGAACATATTCTGGTTTTGCGTCTTTATCACGTTTGAAGCGGATGTTCGCGCGTCGCGCTTGGAAATCTGTCATATTTGAAATTGAGCTGATTTCTCTGTAGTCCCCGTATTGTGGTAACCAAACTTCAACATCGTATGTTTTTGCTGATCCAAACCCGATATCACCTGTACATAAAATCACTGTACGATGCGGGATTTCTAATAAGTTTAAAATATTTTCAGCATGACCAGTCATTTCTTCTAAAACATCAAATGAATCTTCTGGTTTTTCAAAACGCATCATTTCAACTTTGTTAAATTGGTGAAGACGAATAAGTCCTCTCGTATCTCGTCCAGCAGAACCCGCTTCACTACGGAAACACGCTGTTGACGCTGCAAATTTTGTCGGTACGTCTTCAATTGGTAAAATTTCATTTGCGAAATAGTTCGTTAATGTCACTTCTGAAGTTGGAATAGTGTACATTGACTCATCTTGAATTTTGAATAAGTCTTCTTCAAATTTTGGTAATTGACCTGTACCATACATCGCATCACCACGAACAATTTGTGGTGTCATCATTTCTTTATAACCATTTTCTCTATGCACATCTAACATGAAATTCATTAATGCGCGTTCTAAACGTGCACCGTCACCAGTTAAATATACAAAGCGTGAACCAGATACTTTTGCCGCACGTTCAAAATCTGCCATTTTTAGTTCATCCAGTAATTCCCAGTGTGGCTTTGGTTCGAAATCAAATTTTGTTTGTTCACCCGTACGGCGAATTTCAACGTTTTCTGAGTCATCTTTACCGACTGGAACTTCATCATTAATTAAGTTCGGCAGACGGTCTAAACGATAGTTTAACTCATACTCAACGTCTTTTAACTCACCGTCAATATCAGAAATACGCTTACCAACTTCTTGCATTGCTTTAATATCTTCGTCAGCATCTTCTTTGTTACGTTTTTTCTCTGCGATATTTTGTGACACTTTGTTACGTTCAGCTTTTAATTCTTCTGTTTCTTTTAATAATGCACGACGTTTTTCATCGTACTCAAGAAGTTCGTCGATAACGACTGGATCCATTTCACGCTTTTTCGTCTTTTCTTTTACAACGTCTGGATTGTTACGAATAAATTTAATATCTAGCATTTTCTTCCTCCTAATTTACTTGAAGATACAAAAAACCACGTCCCAATATACAAAAGGGACGTGGTTATATACGCGTTGCCACCCTAATTACATACGTTTAACGTATGCATCTCATTTTAAAACGAAGTAAACCTTCGTTTACTTGCATATTTAGAGATAGAAATTCACATCGTCTACTAACTATTTTCACCAACCATAGTCTCTCTAAAAGTAGGGGGAATGCTACTGCATCTCACAAGTAAATGTTATTTGATTATCTTAATTATAATAATTTTTTAAATTAGTTTCAACAGTGACTATATATTGAGTCCTGGTTGTTCGAATACGAGTTTACCATTTGCGAATACTTTGGATGCATGGTTCACTCCATAGTGATACGGTACATATTCATGATTTGGCGCGTTCCAAATCACAAGGTTGGCGTCATCACCAGCGTCTAACGTCCCACGGTTACTTTTAATTGCGTGTGCTGCGTTTACTGTGACTGCATTCCATACTTCTTTTGGTGTCATTCTTAATTTAATTGCACCGATTGTCATAATCATTTGTAGATTATCTGTCACACAACTTCCCGGGTTAAAGTCCGTCGCAAGTGCTACAGCCCCTCCATTATCAATCATACCACGAGCATCTGCGTATTCATCTTTGCCTAAGTAAAACGTTGTTCCAGGAAGTAGTACAGCAATTGTATTGCTATCTTTTAATGCTTTCTTATCTTTATCTGAAGCGGCAACTAAGTGATCCGCAGTTACTGCACCTTGTTCGATGGCTAGGCCTAAACCACCGAGTGGATCGATTTCATCGGCGTGAATTTTTAAATCATAACCCGCTTCTTTTGCTACTTCCATATAACGTCTAGACTCATCAACACTGAATACACCTGTTTCAGTAAATATATCCGCAAAATCAGAAAGCTTTTTAATTTCTTCATCTTTCAGTAAATCTGTCATTTCTTGTAAGAATTCTTCGTTTTCTCGGCCTTTAGGTACAGCATGTGGCCCTAGGTAAGTGTGTTTCATTTCAATTGGGAATTTTTCTTCAAGTGCATGTGATACTTTTAGCTGTTTTAACTCATTTTCTTTGTCGAGTCCATATCCACTTTTAGATTCAACTGTTAGTACACCATGTTGAATCATTCTTATAATATTTTTAGATGCTTTATCTAGTAACTCATCAAACGAAGCTTTCTGAGTCGCTTCAACAGTGTTTAAAATACCGCCACCTTGCTCTAAAATTTCTAAATAATCAACACCTTGAATTTTTAAAGATAATTCATGCTCACGTGATCCACCATGAACAACATGGGTATGCGGATCAACGAGTGCTGGTGTAACGAGTTTACCTTTAGCATCGATTTCTTTATCGGCCACATATTCATCTGTTTTTTCACCACTATAGACGATTTTTCCGTCTTCAATGACGACTATTGCATCTTTTACGATTAATAATTCGTCCATCTCTTCACCTTTTAATGCGTGTGACGTTTTTTTTGGTAATACTAATTCACCAATATTTTTAATAATTGTTGTCGACATTATCTATTCTCCTTTAACATTGGAATATTTATGTTATGCTTTTTCGCTGTTTCAATTGCAATATCATAGCCTGCGTCAACATGTCTTACTACTCCCATACCCGGATCTGTAGTTAATACTCTTTCTAACCGTTTTGCTGCTTTATCAGTTCCGTCTGCAACGACGACCATTCCTGCATGTAATGAGTATCCCATACCAACGCCACCACCGTGATGGAATGAAATCCATGATCCACCAGCTGCTGTGTTAATTAAAGCATTTAATACTGCCCAGTCACCAACTGTGTCACTACCGTCTTTCATCGATTCAGTTTCACGGTTTGGACTCGCAACTGATCCAGAGTCTAAATGGTCTCTACCAATAACAATTGGTGCGCTGATTTCACCTGTACGAACCATTTCGTTTAAAGCCAATCCCATTTTCGCACGTTCTCCATAACCTAACCACGCAATACGTGACGGTAATCCTTGGAAATGAATGCGTGCCTCAGCCATATCTAGCCAGCGCATTAACTTTTCATTTTCAGGGAATAATTCGCGCATTTTTTTATCTGCTGCTTCAATATCTTTAGGATCTCCTGATAACGCTGCAAATCTAAATGGTCCTTTACCTTCACAGAATAGTGGACGAACGAATAACGGTACAAACCCTCCAAAGTCAAATGCATTTTTCACACCATAATCATATGCAACCTGACGAATGTTATTTCCATAATCAAAGACAATTGCACCTTTTTCCTTAAATCCAAGCATTGCTTCAACATGTGTTGCGATTGACGCTGTAGATAACTCAACATACTTTTCAGGATTTTCTTTACGTAGTTTTCTTGCATCTTCTAACGAATACCCTTTAGGTACATAACCATTTAGCGGATCATGTGCACTTGTTTGGTCTGTGACAACGTCTATTTTCGTATCACTATTTAAAATTTTAGGTAAAATTTCTGCTGCATTTCCTAATAATCCAATCGATAAATTACGTCCTTCATCTCTTGCTTTTTCAGCGACTTTTAATGCCTCGTCTAAGTCCTCAATCATGACGTCACAGTAGCCGGTCTCAATACGTTTTTCAATTCTCGATTTATCGACCTCTACGTTAATTGATACTCCTTCACAAAACGATACTGCTAGTGGTTGTGCACCACCCATACCACCGAGGCCTGCAGTCAGCGTAATCGTTCCTTTTAAAGTACCACCGTAATGCTGATTTGCGAGTTCTGCAAATGATTCATATGTACCTTGAACAATCCCTTGAGATCCAATATAAATCCAGGAACCTGCGGTCATTTGACCGTACATTATTAAGCCTTTTTTATCGAGTTCGTTAAAGTGATCCCAATTTGCCCATTTAGGTACGATGACTGAATTTGAAATAAGTACACGCGGTGCTTCATCGTGTGTTTTAAATACCGCAACTGGTTTACCTGACTGAACGAGCATTGTTTCATCGTTTTCTAATTCTCTTAACGTATCTACAATTGCATCAAAAGCTTCCCAGTTACGTGCCGCCTTACCAATCCCTCCGTAAACAACTAAGTCTTCTGGATGCTCAGCAACCTCAGGATCTAAGTTATTGTATAACATGCGTAATGCTGCTTCTTGTTCCCAACCTTTACACTCAATTTCCAAACCTTTTTTAGCTCGAATATTTCTTGACATCTATAAACACTCCTTAAACTTAAAATAATAATATGGAAATTGGTATCGTAATAATTAATGTGAGTGCTACACGAATAAACCAAATAACCATAAGTTTCCAAAATGGAATTTTTAAATCTGTACTTAAAATCGCTGGTACTAAACCGGATAAGAAAATAATCGCAGATACCGATACAACTGCTACAATAAATTTCGTTTGAAGTGCTGTTTCAGTAACAAGTAGTACTGGTAAGAACATTTCAATAAGTGAGATTGTCGCAGCATCTGCAATTAAAGGAATATCGTCAATTGGCCAGAAAAATAACACCGGATAAAAAATAAATGATAACCAATGAATGATTGGTGTGTATTCTGCTAATACAAGCCCGATAAAACCAATTGCTAGTATCGACGGTACAATTGACGTCATCATACGTAGCGCATCGAAAAAGTTTTTCCAAATCGATTTTCCGAGTGTTTCAAATTCAAATGATGCTTGTTTAGTTTTATACCAAGCATATTGAAATCGAGTCGTATCAAAGCGTTCAACAACATTTTTATTAACGCCACCATAAAATTCATCTTTTTCTGTAGAAATTGGTGGAATTCTCACAGAAATTGCCGTCACTAAAAATGTAATAATTAATGTCCACCAAAAGTAGAGTAGCCAGTGATCCATCATATCTAACGTATTTGCGATAACAATCATAAAAGTTACAGAAACTGTTGAAAATCCTGTCGCAATAATGAGTGATTCACGTTTAGAATAGAGTCCTTCTTTATAAACACGACTTGTAATTAATAGTCCGATAGAATAACTTCCAACAAATGAAGCAACAGCGTCAATTGCTGACCTACCAGGTGTTCTAAAAATTGGTCGCATAATAGGCTCAAGTAAAACACCCATAAAAATAAGTAATCCATAATCAACTACTAACGCGAGTAGCGCACCACCGATTGGTATTAAAATGCTTAAGTTAATTGCGAGCGAATTATATAGAAATTTACCGATATTATCTTGAAGTACGACACTCGGTCCGAAATTAAAGACAACCATAGTCCCAATAACAAGACCAAATAACTTAATACCAGTAAAAATCTTATCTGAAATTGTTTTTGTCTGTTTTAATACAAAAGGCAATATAGCTCCAACTATAATTACAATCCACGTATAGTACATTTCAATATCCGAGAATGTCGTACGAATGAAAGATACTAAATGATCGAGTATAATCGAGTTTTTTTCCCCGATCGTAATCGGTATGAAAAAAATGAATACACCGATTAAACTATAAACAAAAAAACGCCAAATACTTTTTGACTCTTGTTGAGTCATAGTTTCTTTAGAGATTTTTACTTCTGAAAAGTTTTTCGGCATAAAACCCTCTCCTTTTAAGCGCTTTCATTTTAGAATTTAATCACACAAAAGCTAGGGCATCTGCTAGATGTTTAATATCATCTGAAAATTTGCGATCTTGATTAATAAAGTCCACAATTTGACGATATTCGTCGAATTTTTCTTTCGTCTTTAGTGATAGTTTGTCTGTTCCGCGGATTTCTACTGCACTTAACGCGATAAATAACTCTGTTGCGAGAACATATCGTAAATTTTTTACAATATCTCGTGCATGTCTTGCGCCAATTGTTCCCATTGATACGTGATCCTCTTGGTTTCCGCTTGATGGAATTGAGTCGACAGACGCTGGGTGGGCGAGTGTTTTGTTTTCAGAAACTAAGCTCGCTGCCATATATTGTAAAATCATTGCACCAGATTGAAGTCCTTCTTCAGGGCTTAAAAATGCAGGTAAGCCATCATTTAAATCAGGATTAACTAAACGTTCGATACGTCTTTCTGAGATATTTGCAATTTCAGCTATACCGATTTTTAATAAATCCATTGAAATCGCAATTGGCTGACCATGAAAGTTCCCACCAGAGTATACTTCTCGCTCATTAAAAATTAACGGATTGTCATTTGCCGCGTTCATTTCTATTTCTAATTTTTCTTTAACATACTTTAGTGTTTGAAAACTTGCACCATGTACTTGAGGTATACAACGAAGTGAATATGCATCTTGAACCCGTAATTCACCTTGATGTGTTGTAAGCTCTGAGTTTTCTAAGTACTCTCTCATCTTTTTAGCTACGTAAATTTGCTCATCGTAGCCACGTGCTTGGTGGATTTTTTCATCGAAAGCGTCAATAATACCGCGTAAACTTTGAAGTGTTAATGATGAAATCCATAAACTATCTTCCATTAACTTTTCTGATTCGATATATGTAATAATTCCTATCGCAGTCATTGCTTGCGTTCCATTGATTAAAGCAAGTCCTTCTTTTGCAGCAAGTTCAATCGGTTCGATTGATAATTCTTTTAAGACATTTTTTGTTTTAACGATATTACCATCTTTAAACACTTCACCTTCACCTATAAGTGGCAAAGCCATATGTGAAAGAGGTGCGAGGTCTCCTGAAGCACCTAGTGATCCTTGTTCAGGAATTACTGGAATAATACGTTTATTAATAAATATCTTTAACTGTTCGATGAGTTCAACACGGACACCCGAATGCCCTTTTAACATCGTATTTAGACGTAAAACCATCATAAGTAGGGCAGTCGTTTCATTTAAATTATTTCCAACTCCAACTGCATGCGAACGAATTAAATTCGTTTGAAGTTGTGCTGTCTTTTCTTTTGATATTAAAACGTCACTGAATAATCCAAATCCAGTTGTGATTCCGTAGATTGTTTGTTCATCGTTAATGATGTTTTCTACAATTTGCCTCGATAATTTAACACGATTATAAGCATCCTCTGTAATTTCAACAGTGGAGTCTTTTTCTTCTAAAAAACGTTTAATTAAATCAATAGATAAACCGTTTCCATTTAATTTTAAAATAGTCACTCAATATCCCCCTTTATGCTATATTCGCTTTTAGTATAACGCTTACATTTTATAAAATCAAAAAAGTTGGAGAAGGTCTCCAACTTTATATTACTCATTTTCTTCGATTTGTTCTTCATCTTCAATATCTTTTTCAACATCTTTAACAACCGCAACTGTTGCAACATCATGTGATTCGTCTAAACGCATAAGACGTACACCTTGTGTACTACGTCCAGTAACTGATACGTCATTAATTGAGAATCGAATGATTATACCACCATCTGTAACAACCATAATATCTTCGTCACCATCAACTGCTGCAATTGATTCAAGTTCACCGATTCTGTCGTTTAGGTTAATCGTTTTAACACCAAGACCACCGCGTCTTGCTTGACGATACTCGCTTTCAATCGTCTGTTTTCCGTAACCTTTATTTGTTACTGCTAAGACGTGCTGATTTTCTTTTAACACGTCTAATCCTACAACTTCATCACCGTCACGTAGACGCATTCCGATGACTCCAGCTGCTGTACGTCCCATTGAACGAATATCATTTTCGTCAAAACGAATGAGTTGACCTTGTCTTGAACCGATAATGACTTCAGAATTGCCATCAGTAAATCTAACCGCGAGTAGTTCATCGTCTTCTTTAAACGTAATCGCAATTTTACCGTTTCTATTAATACGCTTAAACTCTGAAAGTTTTGTACGCTTCACAATACCATTACGCGTTACAAAGAGTAGGTAATAATCATCTGTAGCGCCGGCTTTATCCTTTACAGATAACATCGTCGTAATTTTTTCATCTTTGTCGACTTCGATCATATTAACAATTGGTATTCCTTTAGATTGACGTGATAATTCTGCGACTTCGTATCCTTTTAGACGATACACGCGTCCTTTATTTGTAAAGAATAATAAGTAGTCGTGTGTTGACATCGCAACAATTTGTTCAACGAAGTCATCTTCGATTGTGTTCATTCCTTGAATACCACGACCACCGCGTTTTTGTGCACGGTATGTGTCTGCAGGTAATCGCTTAATATAGTTCTCGTGTGAAAGTGTCACTACAATTTGTTCTTCAGGAATTAAATCCTCATCTTCAATATCAATTGCGCCCGCAGTAATTTCCGTACGACGCTCGTCGCCGTATTTGTCGCGAATTTCGATGAGTTCTTTACGAATGAGTTCAAGTAATTTTTCTTCAGAATTTAAAATTGCTTGAAGTTCTTCAATCGTCTTCATTAAGTCGTTGTATTCAGACTGAATTTTATCGCGTTCAAGTCCTGTTAAACGACGTAGACGCATATCTAAAATAGCTTGGGCTTGTTTGTCTGATAGACTAAATTTCTCCATTAAGCCCTGTTTTGCTTCCTCATCAGTTTCTGATGCACGAATTAACGCGATAATTTCGTCGATATGGTCAAGTGCAATCATCAGACCTTCTAAAATATGTGCACGTGCTTTTGCACGTTCAAGGTCAAATTTTGTACGTCTCGTAACAACTTCTTTTTGGTGTTCAAGATAATGATGTAACATTTCTTTTAATGTCAGTGTTTCTGGTTCACCATTCACTAGTGCAAGCATATTTACACCAAACGATAATTGTAATGGTGTTTGCTTATATAAGTTGTTTAATATAACGTTTGCATTTTGATCACGACGAATTTCAATAATAATTTTAACGCCTTCTTGGAGTGACGTTTCGTCACGTAGATCTGTGATACCTTCGATTTTTTTATCGCGCACGAGTTCAGCAATTTTTTCAACTAAACGTGCTTTATTAACTTGATACGGTATTTCAGAAACGACGATACGTTCTTTACCGTTTTTCATTTCTTCTATTGTACATCTTGCACGCATAATTACTGATCCACGACCAGTCTCATATGCTTTTTTAATTCCCGCGCGACCCATAATAAGCCCAGCAGTTGGGAAGTCTGGTCCTTTAATGATGTCCATTAACTCTAAAGTCGTAATTTCAGGATTTTCTGATAAAGCAAGGACACCATCGATGGATTCAGTTAAGTTATGTGGTGGTATATTTGTTGCCATACCAACCGCGATTCCTGAAGCTCCGTTTACAAGTAAGTTAGGGAAGTGTGCGGGTAATACGACTGGCTCACGTTCTGTTTCATCATAGTTTGGAACAAAATCAATCGTATTTTTATTAATATCTCTTAATAACTCCATCGAAATTTTCGACATTTTCGCTTCTGTATAACGCTGTGCAGCTGCACCGTCACCATCCATTGAACCAAAGTTCCCTTGTCCGTGTACGAGTGGGTAGCGTGTTGAGAATTCTTGAGCGAGTCGAACCATCGCTTCATAAATTGAAGAGTCACCGTGTGGGTGATATTTACCCATCACATCTCCGACGATACGTGCTGACTTTTTAAATGGTTTATCGTTAGTCATTCCGTTATCATACATTCCGTATAAAATTCTACGGTGTACGGGTTTCAATCCATCTCGAACATCTGGTAACGCACGTGATACGATAACACTCATTGCATAGCTCAAGAAGGAACTCTTCATCGTTTTACTAATATTAACTTGTTCAATATTATTACGCTCAGCCAATTAAACTTCCTCCTTAAACATCTAAGTTTTCTACGTATTTTGCATTTTCTTCAATGAATTCACGGCGTGACTCTACGATGTCACCCATTAACATTTCAAATATTTGATCCGCTTCAATTGCATCTGTAAGTTGAACTTGAAGTAGTGTTCGGTTTTCTTGATCCATCGTTGTTTCCCATAATTGGTCTGCGTTCATTTCGCCGAGACCTTTATATCTTGATATTGAGACTTTTGGAGTTTCTGGCAACGTACGACGTAGTTCATCTAAAGCCTCATCGTCATAGACATAATGTTTTTTTCTACCTTGTTCCACTTTATATAGTGGTGGCTGGGCGATGTAAATATATCCCGCTTCAATCAATGGACGCATAAAACGATAAAAGAATGTAAGCAATAATGTACGAATATGGGCACCGTCAACGTCTGCGTCTGTCATAATAACAACTTTATGGTAACGTGCTTTTTCTAAATCAAATTCTTCACCAATACCTGTACCTAAAGCAGTAATAATCGTGCGAATTTCATTATTTTCTAAAATACGGTCTAAACGTGCTTTCTCAACGTTTAAAATTTTACCTCTTAATGGTAAAATCGCTTGCGTTGTCGAGTTACGTCCTGACTTTGCTGAACCACCTGCTGAGTCTCCCTCAACGATGAATAACTCAGAAATGCTTGGGTCTTTAGAAGAACAATCCGCAAGTTTTCCTGGTAAACTCGATACTTCTAATGCAGATTTACGACGCGTCATTTCACGCGCTTTACGCGCAGCAAGTCGTGCGTGCTGTGCAGTAATACCTTTTTCTACGATCATTCTCGCTTCTTGAGGATTCTCCATTAAGTAGCGTTCGAACCCTTCAGAGAATAATTGATCAGTAATTGAACGCACTTCAGAGTTACCAAGTTTAGTTTTCGTTTGTCCTTCAAACTGTGGATCTGTATGTTTAATAGAAACAATTGTTGTAAGACCTTCTCTTACATCTTCACCTGAAAGACGTTCATCGTTTTCTTTTAATATATTTTGGTTAAATCCATAGTTATTAATTACTCTTGTTAACGCACGACGGAACCCTTCTTCATGAGTTCCACCTTCGTACGTATGAATGTTATTTGCATATGTTAATACGTTCGATGAAAAACCTTTATGATACTGCATCGCGATTTCTACTTCGACATCTTCACGTGAACTGTCTAAATAAATCACTTCTTCAGTGAGTACTTCTTTACTTTTATTTAATTCTTCAACGTATGATTTTAAACCACCGTCATAATGATATTCATAAGTCTCTCCATCTTCTGTACGCTCATCTTTTAAGCGTAGTGTAAGACCTTTATTTAAGAATGCAAGTTCTTTAACACGTTTTTCTAAAATCTCAATTTCATACTCTTGAGTTTCTGTAAATATTTCAGGGTCTGCTTTAAAACGAATAATCGTTCCTGTTTTGTCTGTGTCATCAATCACTTCTAAATCAGCGTCTGGAATACCTCTTGTGTAACTTTGGAAGTGAACTTTGTTATCTCTATGAACATAGACTTCTAACGACTCTGACAGTGCGTTAACAACTGAAGATCCAACCCCGTGAAGTCCACCAGATACTTTATAACCGCCACCGCCAAATTTACCACCTGCGTGAAGAACGGTTAAAATAACTTCTACTGCTGGACGACCCATTGATTCTTGAATATCTACTGGAATTCCACGACCATCATCGATGACTTTAACCCATCCATCTTTTTCTAAAATAATATCTACTGTTGATGCGTATCCTGCGAGTGCTTCGTCAATTGAGTTATCAACAATTTCCCATACTAAGTGATGTAGCCCTCGTGAAGATGTCGAACCAATATACATACCTGGACGTTTCCTAACTGCTTCGAGGCCTTCTAACACTTGTATTTGGGTCGCATCATATTCTTGTCTTTGTTCTGCCATTTTGTCACCTTCCACTAATTTTTAACTGTACCGTCTTCAATCGTATAAAGATTCATTTCATCCATAATTTGATGGTTGATATCGCTAATTGAAGTTGTCGTTACAAATGTCTGTACACGATTACGAATTGATGTAAGTAAATGTGCTTGTCTATGTTCGTCAAGTTCACTTAAAACATCATCTAAAAGTAAAATCGGATATTCACCGATTTCGTTTGATATAACATCTA
Organism: Candidatus Nosocomiicoccus stercorigallinarum; assembly: GCA_019119225.1. Taxonomy (GTDB): domain Bacteria; phylum Bacillota; class Bacilli; order Staphylococcales; family Salinicoccaceae; genus Nosocomiicoccus; species Nosocomiicoccus stercorigallinarum. The sequence continues at coordinate 45,139 of DWXM01000007.1, read as the reverse complement.
GTTCTGCAAGTTTTAAAGAGAGTGCTGTTGAGCGCTGTTGTCCTTGAGAACCATATGTTTGAACGTCCATATCGTTAATATAAAACTTTAAATCATCTCGATGTGGGCCGATCATACATTGTCTTCTTTCAATCTCGTTATCGATAACTGAAGCATATTCTTTTTTTAAATATGCTCGTCTATTTTCTTTATCTAATTCCAAACATTTAATATTTGGACGATATTCGACTTTTAATTCTTCTTTATTGTTCGATATATCTCGATGTATTTTATTTGCATAATTATTTAAAGCATCGACAAAAGCTTCTCGTTTATTAATAATTTCAAGTGCAGTTTCAACGAGCTGCTCATTAAAAATTTCTACCATCATTTTGTCGACAGTAGTTTCTTTTAAATACTGATTTTTTTGTTTTAACACACGCTTATAGTCGGATAAGCTTTGTAAATACACTTTAGAAATTTGTCCACATTCTACATCGATGAAATTACGTCGAATTTCTGGTGCGCCTTTTACAATTTCTAAATCTTCTGGTGCGAATAATACACAGTTTAGCGCGCCAACATATTGAGAAAGTTTCGCCATTTCAACATGATTGATTTTTGCTCGTTTCCCTTGCTTTGAAAGTAGTAACGAAATCGGAATTTCACTAAATCTATTTTGAACACGACCAGAGATGAGTGATTCGTCATGACTCATTCGGATCATTTCTTTGTCCCTTGTTGTCCGATGACTTTTTGTTGTTGCGAGACAATAAATCGATTCAAGTAAATTCGTTTTCCCTTGAGCATTTTGACCGATAAACACATTCAGCTTATCGTGAAAATCTAGAAATAACGATTCATAGTTACGAAAATTCTCTAACTTTATGCTAGATAGTCTCATCTACATACTCTATTCTATACACTCCAAATTCACCTAAATTGAGGACATCATTATGATGGAGTTTTTTTCCACGTCTATTCTCTAATTCATCATTTAAGTAAACTTCGTTTTCTGCCAGAAACCATTTAGCTTCTCCACCAGAATCGATAATTGATTGAAGTTTTAAAAACTGGCCAATCGTAATAATTCCATCATTAATTCGAACAATTTCCATCAGCGCATCCTCCTTATATTTACTATATTATTATACATTATTTTATGATTTTTTTCATCTCTACTCGCTTTTAAAGGCACATACAGCGCTTTTAAACAAAAATACTATGTACCTACTAGAAAACAATAAAAAAAGCCATATGCCCTTATATTTAAATTTTTAAGGGTATATGGCAAAAAATTAGTATGTTCTAATTGGTAAAATTAATTGAATGACATCGTTTGAAGTATTCGATTGAAGTGTAAATGGCTTCATTGTTCCAAAGAACTCAATGGACACTTCTTCTTCAGGAACTGCACGAAGTGCGTCCATCATATATCTTGAATTAAATGAAATTTGAAGTGGCTCGCCTTGTAAATCTACTGATGTAACCTCTTCTTCAACATTTCCGATTTCTGGACTATTTGATGATAAAACAACGCGGTTACTGTCGATCGTCATTTTAATTGCACTATTTCCACTTTCAAGTGCGAGTAGTGATACTCTGTCAATTGCTTTTAAAAATTCATCATTATTAATCACTAAATTCGTTTCGTAGTTTTCTGGGAATAATCTCGACGTATCAGGATAATTTCCTTCAAGTAAGCGAGATATAAATCTTAAATTCCCGTATTTAAATAGTACTTGATTTTGTGAGAAGTTGATTTCGACATCCTCGTCGCTATCTTCAATAATTTTATTAAGTTCGTGTAATGCTTTTCCTGGAATGATTGCATTTTTAATTTCAATCGCGTGACTTTTATCTTTTAACTTTCTTAGCGCAAGTCTGTGAGAGTCTGTTGCAGTAAAGTGAATCTCGTTTTCAAAGAACTGCCAGTTAACACCAGTTAACACTGGTCTAGTCTCTGAACTTGATACTGCGAAATTCGTTTCGTTAATAATTGTTTTTAATGCTGATGAAGCAATTTTTAAACTTTCTTCATTATTCACTTCAGGAAGTAAAGGATATTCGTCCGGATTAGATCCACTAATGACGAAATTAGATTTACCACCACTTACTTGAATTGAATACTGGTCTGTCGATTTTAATTGAACATATTCTCCAGCTAATTTTTTGACAATATCAGTAAAGAAACGCGCAGGTAATACCGCTTCACCTGGTTCAGTAATTGTTAGTATTTCTTCGTTATCTATTTCAGTTGGAATTGTAATTTCGATTGATATTTCTCCATTACTTCCAATAAGTACTAATTTGTCATTATCTGCTTCTAATTTAATACCTGACAAAATAGGTAAAGCAGTTCTATTTGAAATAGCTTTTAAAACGTCATTGAGTTGTTCTGTAAAATATGATCGTTTAATTTCTATATGCATATTATCGCTCCCTTATTCTATATATTATATATATAAATAGTAAAAGTCGTAGTAGGCACTGTGAATATGTGGATAAGTGTAAAACAGATTGATTTATCAGAGTTATTCACATGTGCATAACCTGTTGGTATTAGTGTACCATTTATCCACAATACTCACATTAGATTATCCGAGTTTATTTTCGATTTCTTTTAAATCATCTTTAAATTCGTCGTCTTCTTGGTATAGTTTTGAGATTTTTTCATGAGCGTGAATAACTGTTGTATGATCTCGACCGCCAAATATTTCTCCAATTTTCGGCAGAGAATTATCTGTAAGTTCTCTCGATAAATACATAGCAACATGTCTAGGAAAAGCAATTGATCGTGTACGTTTTTTGGATGCGAAATCTTCAATTTTTATACCATAATATTCAGCGACCACTTGCTGGATATCTTCAATTGTAATTTTCTTTTGTTTTGGTTCTTTAACAATATCTTTTAACGCTTCGGCAACAACTTCTGGTGACATCGTTTGGTTTGTAAGATTTGCATATGCTGCAACGCGTGTTAACGCACCTTCAAGTTCACGGATATTTGTGTCGATATGGTTTGCAATGTACATCATTGATTCCTTTGGAATGACAACATTTTCTTCTTCGCATTTTTTCTTTAAGATCGCGATTCTTGTTTCTAAATCTGGTGGCGTAATGTCAGTCGTTAGTCCCCATCCAAAGCGTGAACGTAATCTATCTTCTAAAGTTGGAATTTCTTTAGGCGTACGGTCACTTGTTATTACAATTTGCTTATCATCATCGTGTAACGCGTTAAATGTATGGAAAAATTCTTCTTGTGTTTGTTCTTTTCCTGCTAAAAACTGAATATCATCAATTAATAAAACGTCAATATTTCTATATTTTTCTCGAAATGCTTCAGGTTTGTTATCGCGAATTGAGTTTATGAAGTCGTTTGTAAACCGTTCACTTGAAAGGTAAGCGACTTTAGATTCAGGACGCGTTTCTCGAATATAGTTACCAATCGCATGCATTAAGTGAGTCTTACCTAAACCAACTCCGCCATATATAAATAAAGGATTATATGCCTTAGCAGGTGCTTCAGCGACTGCGAGAGATGCAGCATGTGCGAAGCGATTTCCATTTCCAATAACGAATGTTTCAAATGTATTTTCACTATTGATATGAAACATTTGATTATCTTTATCTTCTACGATTGTTTCTTTTTCTTTTGGCTTTTCAGTTGGTGTTTCTCCAGCAACTACAAAATGAATTGTAGGTTGTTCTCCGACAACTTTAAATATCGATTCAGCCACAAGATCTACATAATGTTCTTCTAACCAATTACGGTTAAATTCAGAACCAGCCTCAATAACTGCAGTTTCTTGAGAGAGCTCAATTAGTTTTGAATTTGAAAACCAAACTCCAAAGCTTGCATTTGAAATTTTATTTTCGATGTTTTCTAATATTTTATTCCATATATCTTCTAAACCATTCATAAAATTTAACCTCACTTTTTAACAATTTCACACATTGTGGAAAAACTTATAAACAGATGTGTGGAAAGTTATCCACATAGTTTCCACATTTGTGGATAAAACAGGTGCTTTTTTAGTTATTCACATATAAGACATAAAAAATTATAACTGATAGAGGTTATTTTATCAATGGATGTTAAAAGATATCCACAATTCAACAAGTTATCCACAACAACTAAAATAAGTGTGTGTTTTTGTGTATAAGTTATGCACAACTCGTGAAAAGAAGTAATCCTTAAAAAAGTTATCCACAAAAAGATAAAGAAAAACGTGAATAATCCACAGATTATAAGGAAGATTAAACTTAAAAAATAATTGAAATGAAAAATGAATTCTGTTATTATGTAGTAGTTGCTAAAATTATTGACAGAAAAATTCATATAGTAATGGATATCATGGAGGTGTAGTAATGCCTAAACGTACGTATCAACCAAATAAACGTAAACGTTCTAAAGTACACGGTTTCCGCGCGAGAATGAGCACTAAAAATGGCCGTAAAGTACTTGCACGTCGTAGAAGAAAAGGTAGAAAAGTTCTATCTGCATAATATGAAGATCATCTAGTCATAGGTGATCTTTTTTTGTGTCAATTCTTAAAGTGTCATATAATGCTTAACTTTTGTATAATATGTAATCATAGTAAGAGGTCAGTAGTTATGAAAAAAGAGTATCGTATTAAAAAACAAAAAGATTTTCAGTTTGTATTTAAAAAAGGAAAATCAGTAGCGAACCGACAATTTGTGGTTTACACAAAAGATAAAAAAGATGCCAATCATTTTAGACTCGGTATTAGTGTTTCGAAAAAGCTTGGAAATGCAGTTAAAAGAAATCAAATTAAACGCTGGATTCGTTCATTTTTTACAAACTATAAGGATACATTAAAGACAACTGAATATATTGTGATTGCAAGACAACCAGTTAAAGATATGGATTATCATGACATTGAAAAATCTTTATTGCATGTGTTAAAAATCGCAAAATGCATAAAATAATGGAGGGTTGACAAGTGTACAAAGTTTATACAGGTGAAACAGTTGAAGATGCGCTTCAAAAAGGTCTTAATGATTTAAATGTAGAAGAAAATGATATTAATATCGATGTTTTAGAAGAAGGATCTAAGGGATTTTTAGGATTTATGAAAAAAGAAGCCGAAGTTAAACTTACAATAATAAATCCAGAACTAAAACAATTAAACTCTATTGAAGAGATACAAAATAGACATTTGGAAGTACAAAAAGAAACAAACGTTGAAACAAAACCTGAAGTAAAAGAAGTAGTCGAAGATGAAATAGAAATCGATGAGACACCAGCTTATGATGAAACAGATGTAAAACATCCATCGTTTACTTTTGAAGAAGCTGTTGAAAGTACTGCGAATTACATTCAATCAGTTATTACAGAGATGGATATTTCCAACTACACCGATTTTACTATCAATGATAGAGAAGTAACAATTAATATTTTCTCGAAAACTGCTGCGAAAGTCATCGGTAAACGAGGAACGACTTTAAATGCTCTCGGTGAGATTGCTCAGCATTACTTCAATAGAATTTACAGAGGCTATGGAAGAATCATTTTAGACACAGAAAACTACCGAGAAAAACGTAAAGAAACACTCGAAAATCTCGCAATAAATATGTCGAAAAAAGCAGTGAGAACAGATTTACCAGTCCACCTAGAACCGATGCCTGCTTATGAAAGAAAAATAATTCATAACGTTCTTTATAACGTTACAAACATTAAAACTTACTCAAGTGGTAAAGAGCCAAATCGTCATATTGTTATCGAAAAGGAATAAGGTGATGAGTGATGCAATTTGATACAATTTCAAGCATATCGACACCTGTAGGTGAGGGTGCGATCGCTATTGTTAGGCTTTCTGGTGAAGATGCGGTTGATATTGCTGACCGTTTATATAAAGGTAAGAAAAGCTTAAAAGAGGTCGACTCACACACGATTAACTACGGGCATATTGTCGATCCAAAAACAGAAGAAGTAATCGAGGAAGTAATGGTGGCCGTTATGCGTGCCCCGAGAACTTATACACGTGAAGATATCGTAGAAATTAACTGTCACGGCGGGATTCATACGATTAACCATATTCTTCAGCTCACGTTACAAAATGGTGCGACGATGGCAGAGCCTGGTGAATTTACAAAACGAGCATTTTTAAATGGACGTATTGATTTATCTCAAGCTGAAGGAATTATGGATTTCATTCGATCAAAAACAGATGATGCTTCTAAAATTGCGAACCAACAAATGCAAGGACGTTTAAAAGAATATATTGAAAGACTACGTCAAGAAATATTAGAGGTACTCGCTCAAGTTGAAGTTAATATCGATTATCCAGAGTACGATGACGTTGAGGAAGCAACGACACGTCAATTACTCGAAGAATCTAAAAAGATCAAAGAAGAAATTGAAGACTTATTAAAATCTTCCCGAGAAGGACGTATTTTACGTGAAGGACTAAATACAGTCATTGTCGGAAAGCCAAATGTTGGTAAAAGCTCGTTACTAAACTACCTGATTCAAGATAACCGAGCGATTGTCACAGATATAGCAGGAACGACGAGAGATATTCTAGAAGAATACGTCAACGTGAATGGGATTCCTCTAAAACTTGTTGATACTGCAGGAATTCGTGAAACTGAAGATGTCGTAGAACGTATCGGGGTTGAAAGATCACGTGAAGCGTTAAATAATGCAGAGTTGATTTTATATTTACTCGACAATACTCAAGGTTTTTCATCAGAAGATGAGGAAATTTTAGATGTATTAAAAGATAGAAATGTAATTATTATCGTGAATAAAATAGATTTAGATGGAAAAATAGATATAAAAGATATGCAATCAAAATACGACTTTCCAGTCGTACTCACTTCAATTACTGAAGGCACAGGAATCAAAAGCTTAGAAGAAGGAATTAAACAACTCTTCTTTAGCGGTGGGTTGTCACTTCAAGACTCAACATATGTTTCAAATAACCGTCACATTCACTTATTAGAGCAAGCGAATACTAGTATTAGTGACGCAATCGAAGCAGCAGAAATGGATATACCTGTAGATATGATTCAAATCGATTTAGTTAAAACGTGGCAATTACTTGGTGAAGTAATTGGACAAGACGTTTCAGAAGAATTGATTGACCAGTTATTTAGTCAATTCTGTTTAGGAAAATAGGAGGAAATAAATATGGAGCATAATAGATACGATGTAATTGTTGTCGGCGCAGGACATGCTGGAATTGAAGCGGGTCTTGCGACAGCTCGTAAAGGGTTAAAAACTTTAATGCTGACAATTAACCTAGATAATATTGCTTTTATGCCATGCAACCCGTCAGTAGGAGGACCTGCTAAAGGAATCGTCGTGAGAGAAGTAGATGCTCTTGGCGGAGAAATGGCAAAAGTTGTCGATAAAACAAATATTCAAATGCGTATGTTAAATACAGGAAAAGGACCTGCGGTCCGTGCATTACGTGCTCAAGCAGACAAACTTGACTATCAAAAAGAAATGAAGCAAATTCTTGAAGATGAAGAAAACTTGGACATTTTACAAGCGATGGTCGACGATTTGATTATCGAAGATGATAAAGTCAAAGGTGTTCGTACAAACATTAAAACAGAATACTTTAGTGACGTTGTAATTATTACAACAGGGACATTTTTACGCGGTGAAATTATTTTAGGTAACTTAAAATATTCATCAGGTCCAAACCACCAAATGCCATCACTTAAACTTGCAGATAACTTAAAAGAGCTTGGCTTTGATATTGTACGCTTTAAAACAGGTACACCACCACGAGTCAATAAAGATTCAATTGATTATGAGGAAACAGAAATTCAACCAGGTGATGATGTACCGCGTGCATTTAGTTACGACACGAAAGAATTTAATATGAATCAACTTCCGTGTTGGCTAACACATACAAATGAATTCACGCACGAAATCATTAACGATAACCTACATCTTTCAGCGATGTATTCTGGACTTATCGAAGGTACAGGTCCAAGATATTGTCCATCAATTGAAGATAAAATTGTAAGATTTAATGACAAACCACGTCATCAAATTTTCTTAGAGCCTGAGGGTAGACATACAAAAGAAGTGTACGTTCAAGGGCTTTCAACAAGTATGCCAGAACACGTTCAACATGAAATGTTAAAAACAATACCTGGACTTAAAAATGCGCGTATGATGCGTACAGGTTATGCAATTGAATACGATGCGATTGTTCCAACACAGCTATGGCCAACGCTTGAAACGAAGAAAATAGAAAACTTATTTACAGCAGGACAAATTAACGGAACAAGTGGTTATGAAGAAGCGGCAGCACAAGGAATAATTGCTGGAATTAATGCAGCAAACAAATTACTTGGTAAAGAGCCATTAGTTCTAAGCCGTACAGATGCGTATATTGGAGTATTAATCGATGACCTTGTAACTAAAGGCACTCAAGAGCCTTATAGACTTTTAACATCACGCGCAGAACATCGTTTAATTTTACGTCATGACAATGCAGATTTACGACTCACAGAAATTGGTTATAGAGAAGGTCTAATTTCTGAAGCACGTTATGAAAGATTCCAAAACAAAAAAGCACGTATTGAAAAAGAATTAGACAGACTTTCTAACGTACGTATTAAGCCAAATGACCACACACAAAGTATTATTGAAAGTAAAGGCGGATCTAAGCTAAAAGACGGTATTTTAGCAAGAGATTTACTCCGCCGTCCAGAAATGACATATGGCGATATTTTAAACATCCTTGAAGAAGAATCTCATTTAACGCCAGAAGAAGAAGAACAAATTGAAATTCAAATTAAATACGATGGCTATATTAAAAAATCATTAACTCAAGTAGATAAAATGAAACGTATGGAACAAAAAAGAATTCCAGATAATATCGATTACGACGCGATTCATTCACTTGCATCAGAAGCTCGTGATAAACTAAAAGAAGTAAGACCTTTAGATATCGCACAAGCGTCTAGAATCTCTGGAGTTAACCCAGCAGACATTTCTATATTACTTGTTTATATCGAACAAGGTAAAATAGCGAAAATACAAGATTAAAGGCTTATAATAAGCCTTTTTTCTTAAGTTTAGAGGGAAAAAGATGACAAAAGATGAGTTTGTAGATTACTTACGTAAAGAAGGTATTGAAGTTACCGAAGAGCAGATGAAACAGTTCGACACATATTTTAATATGCTCGTCGAATGGAACGAAAAGATGAATTTAACAGCGATTACTGAAGAAAAAGAAGTATACGAAAAACATTTTTATGACTCAATTACACCATTATTTTTCTTAAATATTGAAGAAGGTGCATCGATTTGTGACGTTGGAGCTGGCGCTGGGTTCCCGTCGTTACCGATGAAAATTATTCGTCCAGACTTAAAAATTACAATCGTCGATTCATTAAAAAAACGTATTAACTTTTTAAATGAGTTAACAGCTAATTTAAGTTTAGATAAAATAACATTAGTCCATGACCGTGCAGAAACATTTGGCCAACACGGTCAGCGCCATATGTTTGATATCGTAACTGCACGTGCAGTCGCAAGATTAAATGTTTTACTCGAGTTATGCTTACCACTCGTACGTACAGGTGGACGTTTAATCGTGTTAAAAGGACAAAGAGCAGAAGAAGAATTAAGAGAAGCAGAATTTGCATTAGAATTACTCGGTGGGGAGTTAAGCCAAGTGTTCTCATTATCTCTTCCAGACGAAAATAGTGAAAGATTTATAATTGAATTTGATAAAAAACGTAAAACACCGAGAGATTACCCAAGAAAACCTGGAACACCAAATAAAAAACCACTTGTAAAGTAAAGGGGGATTCACGTTGAAAAAACCATTTTCAAAGCTTTTTAATCTGCTTGATAAAACGGATCATCATACAGAAGACAAAATCGAAAATGTTCCAGTAGAAAAAATCGTACCAAATAGATTTCAACCGAGAAAAGTATTTGATAAAAAATCGATTAAAGAATTGGCAGATTCTATTAAAGTTCACGGACTACTTCAACCGATTACTTTAAGACCAATCGAAGAAGGTATGTATGAAATTATCGCTGGAGAACGTAGATTTAGAGCAGTAAAGTCATTAAATTTTGAAAATGTTGAAGCAATTATTCGCTACTTTACTGATCAAGAAGCAGCGATTATCGCAATTATTGAAAATATTCAACGTGAAGATTTATCTCCTTTTGAAGAAGCTTTAGCATATAAAGACCTTCTATCGATGGATGATGTGACGCAAAAAGATTTAGCAGAATCACTTGGTAAAAGTCAGTCATTTATCGCTAATAAATTAAGACTTTTAAAGTTATCCGAACCCGTTATAACAGCGTTACAAAATAGTGAAATCACTGAAAGACATGCGAGAACAATGCTTTCTTTAGATAACGCTATGCAGTACGAAGTGTTAGATAAAGTACGACAAAAAGACTTAACGGTAAAAGATACTGAATTACTCGTTAAAAATCGAGTGAAGAAAAAAGAAACTCAAATAAACTTTAACGATGATATGAGTTTCGTTTTAAATGATTTGGATAATCAAATAGAAAAGATAAAAAATCAAGGGTATGACGTCATTTACAATAAAGGTGAGGATGACGAAGAATACACAATTAAAATACGTATAAAAAAATAGGGAGATGCAGAAATGAGTGAACTTAAAAAAATTAACGTTTCTGACATCAAAAAAAACCCGTATCAACCACGCACAAATTTTAATGAAAAAGATTTAGAATCTCTTAAACAATCGATTGAAGAAAATGGTTTACTTCAACCAATTACTGTACGTAAAAGTGTATTCGGCTATACATTAATTGCCGGTGAAAGAAGATGGCGTGCATTTAAATCGTTAAATCGTTCGAAAATTGATGCGATCGTTAAAGAAATGTCAGACGAAGAAATGATGACTTATGCAATTCTTGAAAACTTGCAACGTGAAGATTTAGATCCCTTTGAAGAAGCGATGAGTTATAAACGATTTATGGATAGTTTAAATATTAACCAATCAGAAGCAGCTAAAAGACTTGGTAAATCGAGGTCTTATATCGCAAATATGATTCGGCTTTTAAATTTACCAAATTCGGTTATAACTATGATTCAACAAAATAAGTTAACAACCGCGCACGGTCGTACATTACTCTCATTAAAAGATCCATTAGTTATTGAGGAATCTGCTAAAAAAATTGTGAGAGAAAAGTGGAGTGTAAGGGAAACAGAAAAGTTCGTTCGTAAGTTCGAACACACACCAAAAAAAGAAGTAACATATATTTCAAAACCAACTGCTATAAAACGAACGGAAGAGTCACTTAAACATCATTTAGGAACGAATGTTGAGATTAAGCAAGTTGGGAATAAGGGTCAAATTGTTTTATCTTTTACGAGTATCGATGAATATAAACGACTCATTAAATTATTAAATGAAAAAGGAGAATAATAGATGTCTTTTACATGGTTAACATTGATGGCACAAGAATCAAAAGGTGTCGAAGCAATCGAACAACCGATGGATACTAGATTTTTAAACACAATATGGGAAAAAATGACGTCGGTAGAATTATGGATTAACATCGGTGAACGGGTTCTTTGGTCAGTTGTGTTTATTATTGTTGGAATGATTATTATTAGTGTTGCTAATAGAGTTATCGAAAACTTCTTAATGAGAAGAATACGACTTAGAAACTCAAAAGCACATAAAAGTTCAAAAAGAAATAAAACACTCGTGAGTATGTTACAAAATACGGTCACAGTCTTTGGGTGGTTCGTAATTGTTGTTACGATATTAGAAACATTTAACATACCTGTTGGAACACTACTCGCCGGAGCAGGAATTGCTGGGTTAGCAATTGGTTTCGGCGCACAAAGTTTAGTAAAAGATATGATTACAGGATTTTTCATTATTCTAGAGAATCAGTTCGATAAAGGTGATTTCGTTAGAGTAACTAATCTAGGCGGAACTGTTGCAGAAGGACAAGTTGTTTACTTAGGTCTTAGAAGCTCTAGAATTTTAGGGTATAACTCTGAAATGTATATGATACCAAATGGTACAATAGGAGAAGTTGTCAATTACTCAAAAGAAAACACAGTTGCTTTCTTAGATTTTTTCTTACCAATTGATGCAGATGTTCGTCGTGTAGAGCGTATCTTAAGTGTCTACTTAGAAGAAAATTGGCAGAAAAACGAAAATATTATCGAACCACCGGAATTAATTGGTGTGCAAGATTTTGTGAGTGGACAATTACAATATAGAATTATGTTTGTTACTCGACCGATGGAACACTTACAAGTAATGCGTGATTACCGTATTAACATACAATCACACCTTCAAAATAATGGTATAACTTTAGGTGTACCGTCTATTGAATTTAACGAAGAAGAACAGCAATGAGGTAAAAATATGAGTAAGGAATTTCAGCTAGGTAGTATTGTCGAAATGAAAAAGCCCCATCCTTGTGGGAACAATGAATTTAAAGTGACACGACTTGGTGCAGATATTAAAGTAAAATGTACGGAATGTAATCGTACGATTATGTTGCCAAGACAAGACTTTTTAAAACGATTAAAAAACGTGAAGCAATTTTAATTTGAGGAGAGAAAATAATGTCATTAACAGCAGGTATTGTCGGTTTACCAAACGTCGGTAAATCTACATTATTTAACGCAATTACTAAAGCGGGTGCACTCGCAGCAAACTATCCGTTTGCAACAATTGATCCAAACGTCGGAATTGTTGACGTGCCAGATGAACGTTTAAACAAATTAACTGAAATCGTCGTACCTAAAAAAACAGTACCAACAGCATTTGAATTTACAGATATCGCTGGGATTGTAAAAGGCGCATCAAAAGGCGAAGGACTCGGAAATAAGTTCTTATCTCACATCCGTGAGGTAGACGCTATTTGTCAAGTTGTTCGTGCATTTGACGATGAAAATATCACACACGTTTCAGGAAAAGTTGATCCAATCGATGATATTGAAGTTATCAATATGGAGTTAATTTTTGCAGACTTAGAAAGTATTGAAAGACGCTTACCACGTGTAGAAAAAATGGCCCGTCAAAAAGACAAAGATGCCATGTTTGAAACGGACACATTAACAAAAATTAAAAATACACTCGAAGAAAATAAACCCGTCCGTTCAGTCTCACTTACAGACGATGAAAAAGCAGTTGTAAAACATTTAAATTTCTTAACACAAAAACCAATTATATATGTCGCAAACGTCGCTGAAGATGAATTAACAGATTTAGAAAATAACGAGTACTTAAAACAAGTGACAGAGTATGCAGAAGCTGAAGGTGCACAAGTTGTTCCTGTTTCAGCAAAAGTTGAAGAAGAAATGGCAGTTCTAGAAGATGAAGATAAGCAAGAATTTTTAGAAGCACTCGGATTAGAAGAGTCAGGTCTCGATAAATTAATCCGTCAAACTTATGATTTATTAGGACTTGCAACATATTTCACAGCGGGTGTACAAGAAGTACGCGCATGGACATTCAAAAAAGGAATGACTGCACCAGAATGTGCTGGTATTATTCACACAGACTTCCAAAAAGGATTCATTCGTGCAGAAGTGATGAGTTACGATGATCTTGTTGAACTTGGTAGTGAAGCGGCTGTTAAAGAAGCTGGTAAATCACGCCTTGAGGGTAAAGACTATATCATGCAGGACGGAGATGTCGTGCACTTTAGATTTAACGTATAAAAATTAGAGGAATAGTTATATTAACAATTGTATTTTGTAAACCTAACTGGTATAATATCTGATTGTGAGTAATGAAAATTATTCCTTGCCAAAACGAGTGTTTTGGCCGCAAAGTCCATAAGGAGGTGTAAAGATGAAAAGAGCATACGAGATTTTATATATCGTACGTCCGGACATGGAAGAAGACGCAGTTAAACAATTAGTTGAACGTTTTGACGAAGTGCTTACTTCTAACGGTGCTGAAATCATCGAATCTAAAGAGTGGGGTAAACGTCGTTTAGCTTACGAAATCGAAGACTATAAAGACGGTTTATACCAAATTGTTAAATTAGATGCAGATGATTCTAAAGCAGTTGACGAGTTCGACCGTCTTGCTAAAATTAGCAATGACATCATTCGTCACATCGTTGTTCGCGACGAAGAACGTGAAGAAAACAAGTAATGAATAAAAAATGGAGATGATTACATGCTGAATCGTGTCGTTTTAGTTGGCCGTCTCACAAGAGACCCTGAGCTTCGTATGAGTCAAAGCAATATTGCGGTTGGTAACTTCACTTTAGCAGTGAATAGACCATTTACTGACAGAAACGGAGAGCGTGGTGCTGACTTTATTAACTGTGTTGTATTTAGAAAACAAGCAGAGAACGTCAAAAACTTCGTTCAAAAAGGTAGTCTAGTCGGCATAGACGGTAGACTACAATCACGTAGCTATGAGAACAAAGATGGCCAAAGAGTATATGTCACAGAAGTTGTTTGTGACAGTGTTCAGTTCTTAGAACCGAAAAATCGACAAGGCAGCGGTAATCAGGCAAGTCATGCGGCAGAAAGTTATTCTGAACCGTATAACAGCGGAAATCAGTCATATGGATCTCGTGAACCTGAGAATCCATTCGCAAACTCTACTGGTAATGTAGATATTAGTGAAGATGATTTACCGTTTTAATAGGGAATTTAATTTTATAACTACAAGTGTATGTGTATAAGTAGTGTTAAAACTGAAATCAATGTGTGGATTTCGGTGTGTGCAAACCGAGGCAATCGTCTCGGTTTATTTTTTTACATAATATAATAAAAAATTTATAATTAGTGTGTAATGGCAAAATTTAAGGAGTATATTTATGAGTTTCAAAAATGGAAATAAATCCATATTACTAATCGTTTTAATGTCGTTATTTGTTATATTAACCGCATGTCAAAGTAATAATTCATCAAATGAAGAAGAATCGAAGTCATCTGAAGAAAATAGTGAAGAAAACGAAGAAGTTAAAACATTAGAACCAGAAGTCGTTAATGTATATGTAAGAGAAAATTTAAAAGAACCATTTAACGAAGTTATTAAAAACTTTGAAGAAGATCATGAAGACATTAAATTAAACGTCCAATATATGAAAAATGACGAAATGATGGAAGAGGCAGTCAATAATGATAAAAATGCAATTACATTTACAACAGAAGATGTTGTGAATAATCTTATTGATGAAAAGATAATCGAGTATAAAGATACAGGCGTAGCGATGATGGATGAATTAGTGTTATTCACTAAAGCAGATTCTTCTGACATTCAAAAAACTAGTGATATTGGCAATGAAACACGAATTGCTATCTTAAACCCTGACCTTTATGAAGAGGGAGAGTTGAGCAAAAAAGTGTTTGAAAATGAAGAATTTAAAGACGTGAGTACATCAGATAATCTTATTCTTGGCGATAGTATAGAAGATGTAAAACAAGATATCACTAATCAAAACGCAAAAGTCGGTGTACTTTATTTATCTGATGTTGAGGATGATGAGAATTACGAAGTACTCAAACGATTACCTCGAAATATTGTTGAACCGTATATTTACAAAATAGGAATCATTAATAAGGAAGGACTCGAGAACAGTACAAAAACTGTTTACGATTATCTTTTATCTAATGACAGTTTAGATGTGTTTTCTGAGTATGGGTATATCATTTAAATGAAGCGGTTATTATTAATAGCATTAGTATTGATATTATCATTAGCAGCATGTAGTAATGATGATGTAACGAAAGATTCAAGCTCTGTAGATACAATTACAATTTCTGCAGCAGCAAGTTTACAAGATGCGCTAAATGAAGCTATTGAAGAATATAATAAAGATAACGATATTAATATTGACGTTAATTACGGTGGATCAGGTGCATTACGCGAACAAATTTTAAAAGGTGCACCAGTTGATTTGTTTATTTCAGCGTCACAAGATGACTTTAAAAAAGTTGAAGGCGAAGATTTAATTATAGAGAAAAAAGATTACCTAGAGAACAAACTCGTTTTAATTCGTCCTGATGATAGTACTACAGTCAACTCGATTGCTGATTTAAAAAATGCAGAACAAATCGCAATTGGTGAAGTAGATACAGTTCCAGCGGGTAAATATGCTAAAGAAGCATTTACATCATTAAATATCTTTGATGAGTTAGAAGATAAATATATTTACGCGAGTGACGTACGTGCAGTGTTAACATACGTCGCACAAGGCGAAGTTGATGCTGGAGTTGTATATGAAACAGATGCAAAAACTGAAGAAGATAATGTAGATATTGTAGATGAATTTGGAAAAGACACACATAAACCAATTATCTATCCAATCGGAACATTAAGTGACTCAAAAGAAGTTAAAGCATTTTATGATTTCTTAAATGAAGACAGTACGTTAGAAATTTTTAAAAAATACGGATTTACTATAGAGTAGGTTTAACATGAATATTACTGACATGGCCTTTTGGACACCAGTAATTTTATCGCTAAAAGTTGCATCAGTTGCACTTATACTTGCATTTACGTTTGGAGTACTAACTGCGCGACTTATGACAAAGTATCAATTCAAGGGTAAAGTCGTTTTAGAAACGATTTTAATGTTACCACTTGTATTACCACCGACAGTTGTTGGTTTTATATTGATTATCATTTTTGGTAAAAATTCATTTATTGGTCAACTTATACAGTTGGTATTCGATCATGGAATTTTATTTACAGTATATGCAGCGATTATCGCGAGTACAGTCGTTGCATTTCCATTAATGTATCAGTCTGCTAAAAATGGATTTTTATCGATTGATGAACATATTATTGAAGCGGCACGTGTGGATGGAAACTCAGACATGCGTATATTTTTTAAAATTATCATTCCACTATCAAAAAACTTACTCATCACAGGAGCGATGTTAAGTTTTGCGCGTGCACTTGGAGAATTCGGTGCGACATTAATGTTTGCTGGTAACATACCAGGTAAAACTCAAACACTTCCAACAGCTGTATATTCAGCGATTCAATCAGGAAATATGACACTTGCCTGGTTATGGGTAATTTCTATTATTACAATTAGTTTTGTAATGATGTTATTTATACGAGTTAAAGAAAATTGACATTAAATTTTAAAACATATATAATAATAACGCACATAAAACACACTATTATACACGTTTTGAACATGTAGTTATAGATACGTTTCGATCACACACATCGAATATAATCTATAATTAAGAGGAGGATTACTATGGCAGGTCCAAGAAGAGGCGGTCGTCGTCGTAGAAAAGTTTGCTACTTTACTGCAAACGGAATTACGCACATCGACTACAAAGAAGTAGATCTTCTGAAAAAATTCATTTCAGAACGTGGTAAAATTTTACCAAGACGTGTAACAGGTACTTCAGCGAAGTATCAACGTCAGTTAACAACTGCAATTAAACGTGCACGTCACATGGGATTACTTCCTTTCGTAAAAGAAGAAGCTTAATTCTAAAAAACCTCACTGTATAAGAAATACAGTGAGGTTTTTATTATTATTTAGTTTTATTGTTTTCTTTTTCAGTAAAAGAAAGCTCTGAATTTAAACCATAATCATCTAATATTTCTAAGAATTCTTCATCTTTTGATGAGTTTTTAGCATCAGTATTCTCTTCTTTTTTATAGTTACTCATTTTATTATTTGAATTGTTTTCTTCAAAATTTTTAACGACTAAAATAATCTCTCCTTTTTTTAATGCTTCATGATAAATGTTATATTCTTCTAAATCAAAATCAAATCGACGTGAAATTAGTTCTTCAGAATTTTTGTTGTATAATTTCCCGAGAAATTTCTCCCAAATAGATCCATCGCCTTTAACAAACTCAATATCTTTATATTGCTTAAATTCTGCAGATGGCCTTTCCTTACCTATAACGGTCATATCTTTTGTTTTTACACGTTCTAATTTTAGTTTTTTGATTTCTTGAACGAGTGATTTTTCATCTTTAAATGTATAAATTTGCATAAACAATCACCTAATCCTTACTCTATTTAAATAAATCATAACATAATCATATCTCTAATTAATTTATAATATACGTGTATATTGTCTTTTTTAAAGTCATCATATATATTTTATATAAATAATTATATGAGGTAAAAATATGCTAAAAGAAATGATAGTGTTTTTAAAAGAAAAGCGTTCACTATTACAATGGACACAATGTGATTTATCTTCTGAAAGTGCAATTAGCCAAACAGTAATTTCAAGAATTGAGAACGGTCACGATACTGGAAGTATTCGTGAGTTTTTTATGTTATTAGAAACATTAGACATTGACCGAGATGAATTCATTGAGAGACTTGATTTAATTAGTCCAAGAAAACGACTGGATGACGCGAGAAAAAATAATGACTTTATGAAAATGAAAGAAATTTTAAAAATGATCCCGAGTAATTTACGTGAGAAAAATAAATATTTACATACGCATTGTGTATATCATGAAGCACTCATTGACTATGAAGAAAATAATAAAATATGTGCCTATGAAAAATTAAACGATATTCAGCATGTATTAGAAAATGATAGCCATTCTAAACTTTTACTTTCTGAAATTCATTTAGCACTCGGAGTGTTGTCTTTAGAGTTAAATTTAGATGCGTTTAAACATTTTAAGAAATCGAGTGAACTACTTAATACAGTGAATGAAACAAAATATAATTTTGAAAGAATCGTTAAAGTGCGCTGTAACTTAGCTGCAACGTATTGTAGAAGACAACTATTTCATTTAGTGAATAGAGAGTTAAATCAAGCAACAGCATTATTAAAGCGGTTTGAGTCGACATATTTTAAGTTAGAAATCGAGTATGCACGATTACTGTTTTATATTAATACACATCATAAAAATATTAAAAAGCAGTATCAATATATTCTTTACCTTTTAGAGGACTATCCAAATGAAAAAGTCAAACAAAATCTAAGTAATATTCGTATTTGAATAATTTAAAAATAAAACTCTAAATATTTATAACGTTCGATTATAATCAATTTAAATTATTCATTTTAAAAGGAGAGGTTGTTATGAGAATGTTGTTATTAGTTAGTACACTTATCGTTTCATTAGATCAACTACACTGCTTGTGTCCAGAATTTATTCTGTAAGTTATTTGGGGGATGTATTTATGAAAAATTTACATGCTCGTTTAAAATTATGTGACGAACTAGAACTAAGAAAGCAGAAGAGTGATTGCGTAGAGTATAGGGATTACTGTGATTATTGTATCGACATTATTAGAAGTGGAATTAGTAGTTTATACATAGAAGTATTTCAGTTTTTAGAGATGGATGAAGAAATTACAGATTCTCACATTAAAGAAGTCGATCTCATTATCTCGATGTATGAAGAGATAGAATTGATGTTAAAAGATAATAGTGAATTATATAATCGTTATAAACATCAGTTGTTTACAGGATTTACAGATTATTTATGCGAAAGCTATTATTTGTTTTTAAAAAGAAATAATAAAATATCAATTCCACGACATCCAGGTAAAACGAAATCCCTAAAGGAGTATCGAAAATTTTTAAAGCATTTTAAAACCTCAATTATTCAAAAAAGTGTAATTTAAAAAAGAAGAGACAATTGTCTCTTCTTTTTTAGTAATCATCCTTTTTACTTAAGTCAACTACTTCTTCATCTTCAACCTTAGTACGTGCTTTACTGTAGTGAGGGATATATAGAACATATTGATCGGCATCCATTGCTTTACTAAACGCTTCCTCTTCATGTTGATTTAATTGTAAATCTTCAGTCGCACGTTCTTCTCCGTCTTTATCAGTAAATAGAGACTCAAATTTTTGCCATAAGTTTCCTTCACCCATACGAATATCTACATCATGCTCACGTGTAAATTCTGTTGGAGGAGAATGTTTTGAAAAAAGGACGATGCGTCTTTCATCGATACCTTCATGTCTTAGTTGTTGCACTCTTTTACTAACATTACCAATTTCATCAAATACTTCGAAAATTCCTTCTTGTTCCATTATAGAACACCTCGTTTGAAAATAGTCATACTTAATATGTACCCTAAATCATTTCTTATAAACTAATGTAAATAAATTCATAAACAATTTAGATAATTTAAAATATTTAGCCTGAGAAATTATATACTTTAAATACGTTAAAGACTGGTCTATAATAGTACTAATCAATTTTAGGAGGCTAATTAAATGTGGGAAAACAAATTTACTAAAGAAGGATTGACATTTGACGACGTACTACTTATGCCAGCTCATTCAGAGATTCTACCAAGAGAAGTAGACACAAGTGTACAACTGACTGAAAAGATTAAGCTTGGTATTCCGATTGTTTCTGCAGGTATGGATACTGTAACAGAGTCACAAATGGCGATTGCGATTGCACGCCAAGGTGGATTAGGTGTAATTCACAAAAACATGTCAATCGAAGCACAATGCGAAGAAGTTGAAAAAGTTAAACGTTCAGAAAACGGCGTAATTACTGATCCATTCTTTTTAACAAAAGAAGAAAAAGTATTCGCAGCTGAACATTTAATGGGTAAATATCGTATTTCAGGTGTTCCAATTGTAAATAATCCAGAAGAGAAAAAACTTATTGGCATCCTAACAAATCGTGACTTACGTTTCATTAAAGACTATTCTGTAGTAATTGATGACGTAATGACTAAAGAAAACCTCGTTACTGCACCAGAAGGTACAACTTTAGAAGACGCAAAAAACATACTCCAAAATCATCGTATTGAAAAGTTACCAATTGTAAATGAAGATAATGAATTAAAAGGCCTTATTACTATCAAGGATATTGAAAAGGTAATTGAATTCCCAAGTGCAGCAAAAGATGAACAAGGTCGTTTACTTGTAGCAGCTGCTGTAGGTATTTCTAGAGATACAGATAAACGTATTGAGGAATTAGTTAAAGCAGGTGTAGATGCTTTAGTTATCGACACAGCACATGGGCACTCTGCGGGCGTATTAAAAGCAATTAAAAAAATTGTTGATGAGTATCCTGAAGTTGAAGTAATCGCTGGTAACGTTGCAACAGCTGAAGGTACGCGTGCGTTAATTGAAGCGGGTGTAGACGCTGTTAAAGTTGGTATTGGACCTGGATCTATTTGTACAACACGTGTGGTTACAGGTGTTGGTGTACCACAAATTACAGCAATTTACGACTGTGCAACAGAAGCACGTAAACATGGTAAAGCGATTATTGCGGATGGTGGTATTAAGTTATCAGGAGATATCGTTAAAGCATTAGCTGCAGGCGGACACGCAGTAATGCTCGGTAGCTTACTTGCAGGAACAACAGAATCTCCAGGTGATGTTGAATTATTCCAAGGCCGTCGTTATAAGACTTACCGTGGAATGGGTTCACTTGGTGCAATGGAACAAGGTTCAAGTGATCGCTACTTCCAAGATGAAAAAGAAGCGACTAAATATGTTCCTGAAGGTATTGAAGGACGTACAGAGTACAAAGGACCAGTACAAGACACAATCTATCAACTAATGGGTGGACTTCGTTCAGGTATGGGTTACACAGGTTCTAAAGACCTTAAAGCATTAAGAGAAGAAAGTAGATTTACTCGCATTACAGCAGCAGGACTTATTGAAAGTCATCCACATAACGTCCAAGTTACTAAAGAAGCTCCGAACTACTCTATTTAAGAGAGAGGCTATAAATTTATGGAAATGGCAAAAGAACAAGAACTTATTATTGTAATCGATTATGGTAGTCAATATAACATGCTTTTAACACGTCGTATCCGTGATTTAGGCGTGTATAGTGAACTCCGTAATCCAAGTATTACTTTAGAAGAAATTAAAGAATTAAACCCTAAAGGTATTGTACTAGCAGGTGGACCAAAATCAGTGTACGACGACGATGCATACACTGTTGATAATGGGATTTTTGATTTAGGAATTCCTGTACTCGGTGTCACTTATGGTATGCAGTTAATCGCGTATAATAATGGTGGAGAAGTAAAACCGTTAGACAACGCATTTTCAGGGACTGATACAATCGAACTTGATAATTCAAACCGTTTATTTAAAGGATTAGACAAAGAAGTCAATGTTGCGATGAGTTACCATGACGAAGTTGCGTCAATTGGTGATGACTATGAAATCATTGGTAGCACTAAAGACTCAAAATATGCAGCAATTCAGCATAAATCAAAACCAATTTATGGTATACAGTTCCACCCAGAGTCAAAATCAACAGATAACGGCGACACATTCATCGAAAACTTCGTAAGGGATATTTGTGAATGCCAAGGTGAATGGACAATGGGTAACTTTATCGACATCGAAGTTGAGAAAATTCGTGAAGAAGTCGGCGACAAAAAAGTAATTTGCGCGATGAGTGGTGGTGTAGACTCGTCAGTTGTAGCAGTACTTATGCAAAAGGCAATCGGTGACAACTTAACATGTATCTTTGTAGACCACGGTTTACTTCGTAAAGGTGAAGCGGAAATGGTAATGGAAGCGTTCGGTAAAGGATTTAACATTAATATCGTCAAAGTCGACGCAAAAGACCGTTTCTTAGGAAAACTAAAAGGTGTTTCTGATCCAGAGCAAAAACGTAAAATTATCGGTAACGAATTTATTTACGTATTTGATGACGAAGCAGCGAAACTGAAAGAAATTGACTATCTTGCACAAGGTACAATTTATTCAGACGTTGTAGAGTCAGGTTCTGAAACGTCAGAAACAATTAAATCACACCATAACGTTGGTGGATTACCAGAAGATATGGAATTTAAATTAATCGAACCAATCTCAACACTCTTTAAAGACGAAGTACGTCAATTAGGTCTTGAGTTAGGTATTCCTGAAGAACTTGTATGGCGTCAACCATTCCCAGGACCAGGTTTAGGAATTCGTGTCCTTGGAGAAGTGACAGAAGAAAAATTAGAAATCGTTCGTGAAACAGACTTTATTTTACGCGATGAAATTCAAAAAGCTGGTTTAAATAAGAGTATTTGGCAATACTTTACAATATTACCAGGTATCCGATCAGTCGGTGTAAAAGATGATAAAAGAACTTACGACTACACAGTAGGAATTCGTGCAGTACACAGTGTAGACGGCATGTCATCAGACTTTGCAAAAATCGACTGGGAAGTATTAGAAAAGATTTCAAAACGTATGGTAAAAGAAGTTAAAAATGTAAACCGTGTCGTATATGATATTACTAGCAAACCACCAGCAACAATTGAGTGGGAATAATAACTATCCCCCTTCATATCTAGTTCTATGGATATGAAGGGGATTATTTGTGTAAATTTCTAAAAAATTAATTAAAAGTATAAATGAAAATTACTTTAATAAGAGATTCAAAATAACTTAAATTATAATGTAATATTCTGGAGGAAAACAATGAAGAAATTTAGCTATTTACTTATGATTTTAGGAGCTTTTATATTTGTTCTAGCTGCTTGTGGTAAAGAGGATAATGAATAGGAACATGCTCATGCAGAACATGAAGAGAGTGGACACGATCACGGTGATCACGAACATGGATTCCATACAGAAGGTTTTGATATGGAGTTCACGGAACTTGATGATGTAAAATCGGGAGAAGAAAGTAAATTAGAAGTTAAAATCACACTTGATGATGCTGATCTAGAAGATGCTAGAGTTCGTTATGAAATTTGGAAAGAAGATGACAAAGATAACACGGACTGGGTAAACGCAGATGAAGTAAATCCTGGAAATTACATAGCAGATTATGTTTTTGACGAAGCAGCAACATATACTGTTCGAGTTCATGTAGAAGGTGAAGATGAGCTACACGAGCACAAAGAATATGAAGTTGAAGTGAAATAACATATTATCAATATAAGTATATGAAGACCGTAGCTTAGCTGCGGTCTTTTTGTGTATTATGTTTTATTAAAATAAATATAAAAATAAATTTTTAAATTTTTATTTATTTATAAATGTTATAATAAAGTATAAATATAATATTTATGAAGAGGGGTATCCATATGAAGTTTTGTAAAAACTGTGGTCACAAGCTTCGTGAGAATGCGAAAGTGTGTACGAACTGTGGTACACCGGTTAAACAAACAGCAGATAACACATCTGATGAAACACCTATACATAACGAAACTGCAAATAATGGAGTTAATAACGACACGACATCTCAAGCAGTACCTACGAGATCTACAGAAAATACACCTAAGTCAAAGCCGAATAAGAAGAACATGATAATCGGTGGAGTCATTCTTTTATTAATCGCAGCACTATTGATAGCTTATTTTATATTGAAATCAATGGCATCACCAGATGGTAAAATCGATGAGGTCATTGAAGCGGTTAAAAAAGATGACGTTGGTAAATTACAGTCAGTACTAGATAATGAGATTACTGATACAGAAGCAAAAGCATACTTTGCATATATTGATGATGTTATCGGTAAAGATAATTATAGAAAGAGTGCTGAAAAAGTTAAACGTCAAGTAGAAGCTTATAACGAGGGTGACATTATAGATGGCGATATTAAATTATTTAATATCGAGGCATCTGGTAAAAAGTGGTTACTATTTGACGATTACACATTAGAAATTCCAAAGTATAAAGTAGAAATTGAACCGAATGGGTTAACTTCTAACGTAAAAGCGTTTAAATATAAGGAAGGTAAAAATGATGCAGAGTGGGAAGTAGGTAAAGATTTCGCAGAATTAATTCCTGGGAAATACTCAATTGATGGTGTATCGACATTAAGTAATGATACAACAGCACCGGCAACAATTAAAACAACGTTTGAAAATGGTTTTAACGAAGATGGTAAAGTATTTGCTGAGTTAGAGGGCGACTTTTACTTCATTAAATTAATCAATGAAACATTAATTTCAAATTATAGTTTAAATGAAGAAGAACGTGCAGCTTTTGAAAAAGCAGTATACAAATTAAACGGTAAAGATGTAAAACTTGAGAATACTGAATATGACGAGTTATTATATGGGCCACTTCTTTATGATGAGGAATACGAGTTAACAGGAAGTACAAAACTCCATGGTGCAACAATTAAACTAAAGCCATTAAAATTTAATGTGAATGCAGATACGATTGACGAGAGTGGAGATAGCTATGACGAAGAAGAAAACATTGTCTCATACAAAATAGAGTTTAATGAAGATGCAATTAAAGATGCACAAGAAACGAAAGAGAAAAAAGATCGTGCAGAACAAAACTATAAAGAGTTCAAAGATAATGCACGAGATGAAATTGAATCTTTCTTATATCAATACATTTACGCATTAGAAGATATGTATGATGTGTTTGATTATAGTGAAGTCGATGAATTCATTGCTGATGGTAGTCAAGTTGAAGATACGTTAAAAAATAACGTAAACAACAAAAACTTTGCTAATATGTATATTTATAACATTAAGTTTAGTCACTTCACTGAAGATGGCGATAACTATACAATTCGTATGAAATCAACACGTGATCATGACGATATTAAATCATCTGCAACATTCTTAACAGAATATCATTTAACATACTTAAAAGATGAAGGTCGTCTTGTTATCACGAATTTTGTAGACTTATAATTAAAAAACCGCTTAAATCTATGATTTAAGCGGTTTTTTGTTAGAAATAAAAACTATTGAAAGGATCAGATAATATCTCATCTATGAAGTTAAATACTGGACCAGCTAAAATTTCTGCAGATAATAGAGAAACAATTAGTAATCCGAGTGCAATGGCTAAGAAGTGTAAAATAGAAATGTATAATTTATCCAATCCAACATTTTTGTTTTCTGAGTTAATTAAGAATACATATAGTGGTGTAAATACAAGTACAATTAATGCGAGTAGCATGAAGAAAATATATAATTGAATGCTACCGAGTAATGCAAATAATAACGAAATAACATGTAGAGAAATCGAGATAATAAATACGCTTGAGTACTGCTTGATTAGCTTTTTAAAATCAACAGATTTGTTGAAAATCATTGATAATGCAAGTCCAACCGCATATAACACAAAGAAATATAACGCTAATACAAAGAATAGTCTTAACACTACACTTAAGAATGGAAATGAATGCACATATGACATTGATCCATAACTATAAAGAGATGACAACATTCCTGTAAATATGAGTGTATTTAGTAATATAAATAATGCAAGAGCAGTAAGTGCAGCACCAACATTATAACGATTCGTATTTAATGTTGTATGAGTGGGTGATTTAAAAGTATCTAAAGTAAAATTCCAAGTTTCTTTTAAGAAACCGTTCACCTTTTCATTATGCACAGAATTATTATTATGTATTGGCTGACTTTCATTAGGTGCTTGTTGATTCGAATCCACAGGATGTACAGCTTCTCTTTCTTGACTGTCTTTAGAAGTTTGAGCCGTGTTTTCTTCTGTTTTAGAAGTTGGTACAAACTTTTCCTTTTGATTTAGAGTAGTTAAATCTGTACCGCATTCACCACAAAACTTATCCCCTGGTTGGATTTTAGTACCACAATTTGGACAATTCATAAAGATAAACTCCTCTCATAATTAATTATTAATTAAAGTATATCAGATTATCTTTAAAATTTTAGTATTATTTTACATTTATTATGATGAATTGAATTTAATATTATAAATAAGTAAAAAATATAAATTGCTTTTTAGTACTATAATATTATTAATAAGAGGTGATTATTTGAGACTTTGGCATGAAGATTTAATTTCAAAATTACCACGACAACAACTACTCGGGCAGCATAGAGAATGTGCAGCACTTAGAGGGAATGGTTGGGGGAAACCACACAGTACAGTAAATTATGTATTTAACTATGATCCGTATTTATTATTTAAATATCATACATTAGTGATGGATGAAATGATTAGACGTGGGTACAACGTTTCTAAAGAATGGTACGACAAGAATTACCGTGGGAAAAATAGTGATCCATATAAAAATTTAGAAGTAATTGAAACAAGTCATCCAATTTACCCAGAACATGATAAACAATACTATAAAGAATGTATTTTAAATTTAAAAGAGAAAAAAATAGAAATTGAATAGGAGAGATACGATGAACATCGGTTTAATTGGTGCAGGTGCGATTGGACAGTTTTTATTAAACCATACGAAAAGACAAGATAATCTAAATATCACGAGTATTCTTGTGAGAGATGAATCAAAGTATCGATACTTAGTAGATGAGTATGATGTAGAGTTGTATACGAATCTTAGCGACTTTTTAAAATCGAATATCGATATCGTTGTTGAAGCAGCGAATGTTGAAGCGGTTAAACAGTATTTAAAAGATGTGTTAAAAATAAAAGATATGATGATAATTAGTATCGGCGCATTTAGCGACACATCTCTATTAGAAGATGTAAAAGAAAGCCAACACAAACTATATTTACCTTCAGGTGCGGTTGGTGGTCTGGATTTAATACAAAATGTAAACACTCTAGAACATCTAAGTAGTGTGACACTAACAACGACAAAACCAGCTGCGTCACTTGTAGATGATGAATTATCAGAACCAACTATTGTATTTGAAGGTGCAGCAAAAGATGCGATTGCTAAATTCCCTAAAAATATGAATGTATCGATTATCTTATCGTTAGCTGGATTAGGGATAGATGAAACGAAAGTTCGACTCGTTGCAGACCCTCATGCCACTAAAAATATGCATCACGTCAAAATTGAAGGAGAATTTGGCGAAGCGACGATTGAAATTAAAAATAACCCGTTAAAAGAGAATCCGAAAACGAGTGCACTTGCAGCATTAAGTATATTAAGTACGTTAGAACGTATAGAAAATAATATTATTATCGGATAAAAAATCAGGCACTTAAAAGTGCCTGATTTTTAATTTAAAAGATTTGATTATCTATTATATCTCGAACAATTAAGTCTACCATTGACTCTACACCATCATGATTTAAGTGAATACCGTCTGGTTCAAAGTATTCAACATGCCCTTCTGATGCGTTGTACCAATTGATGACTGTCACGTTTTCATATTCTTTTTCAGCAGCGCTCATTTTCTTATTGACGCTATTTTGCCAGTCTCTTGGAACGCGAGTTGTGACAAGGTAAATATTTGCTTCATCAAATACTTGAATGAATTCATCTAGCTGTTCTTTTGAAAAGTCACCGTTTGTTCCGAGTTCTAAGATGATATTTTCATCTTTATTATTAAAATGTTGATACTTATTCTTTGCAAGATTTACGGCTTCATACATTTGGCGACCAACTTCACCGTTAATAACAGCATTCGGAATGCGTGACTGAATTTGACTTCCGATATTTACTAGTAGTGAGTCTCCAATAAATAAAGGAGACGTTTCCTGTAAAAACTCATCTGCAAGTTCTTGAGATTTTTTCTCTTTTTCTTCTCGTTCTTCTTTTTCTGCCTTTTCTTTTGCGATTCTTTCTTTTTCATCGATAAATTCTTTATGATGTTTTTTAACATCTTTCGCAATCTCATTCGGTGTACTTGTAAAGAATGTACCGTTTTCTGTGTTAAATGAAGACTGCTTATTAACGTCTTCGTGTAAGTGATCGTAAAAACCGAATAATGTGATGAGTAATCCAGTAATTAAAATTACACTTGTAGATGATTTAACGATGAATGCACGACTCGTGTTAAATGACGGTTTAAAGAAGTTAAACCCTTGTCTACGAATTGGTGTTTCGACAAATCTAAATGATAACTCTGCAGCAATACACGTGAATATAACTTGTAAAACAATAATATGAGGGGGTATTTGTCCCGCAACATAGTGCATATTCATAAAGACGATAATCGGATAATGCCATAGGTATAAACTATATGAACGTGTTCCAATCCATAACATAATAGGATTAGATA
Source organism: Candidatus Nosocomiicoccus stercorigallinarum (assembly GCA_019119225.1). Taxonomy (GTDB): domain Bacteria; phylum Bacillota; class Bacilli; order Staphylococcales; family Salinicoccaceae; genus Nosocomiicoccus; species Nosocomiicoccus stercorigallinarum. The sequence continues at coordinate 16,350 of DWXM01000007.1, read as the reverse complement.
AAGCATGGGCAAGTTTTGACGTTGGGTGTACGCTTGCAGCAATCGCTGGAAGTGTTAATAGTGTGACAAGGAATAGTCCACCGGCATATAACCAGTTTGAATAATCTTTTGTAAAAATCATAAACAAGATGAGTATTATTAATGATGTCACACCTGTAATATCGATAATTTGTTGATATCTTTTTGGTGTTTCTGATTTTAAGTTAAATGGTGGCCATACGAATGCAAGTAACACACCAAGTAAAATCGTATGCGCACGTGTATCTGTTCCAAAGTAGACGCGTGAGTTGTCCATATTTGGTACCATGAAATAAATCATTAAACCTAAAGAAACCATTGTCACACCGAGAATAATATACGGTATGTATTTTTGAAGTTTCTTTACTTTAAGTAAAAACAAGAAAATAACCGGCCAAATGATGTAAAATTGCTCCTCAATCGCAAGACTCCATAGATGCATTAAAGGCTTCGGTTCACCAGCTTCGAAGTAACTTGTTTCTTCAAATATATACCACCAGTTTGATACATAAAAAATTGCTGCGATTGAATCGTGTTTAATCGTTTTAATAATTTGTGGTTCAAAAAACAGCGTATATAAAATGACAACACAAATTAAGAAAAATACTGCAGGAATTAAACGTTTAATACGGCGAATCCAAAAAGCGCCTAAATCAATCGTTCCTTTTGACCGATATTCATGGATAAGTAAACTTGTAATTAAATAACCTGAAATTACGAAAAAAGTGTCTACTCCTAGAAATCCACCGGGTAACCAAAGTGGATTTAAGTGATAAATAATAATTGCAATAACAGCTACCGCACGTAGACCATCAAGTCCAGTTAAATATCGTTTAGGTTTAAGAGAAAAAGGAAAAAACTTTGGCATAACCTACATGTGCCTTTCTTTTTAAGAGTTTGATATTATTACATTATAATATTAAATGTTACCGAATGATTTCAAAAATTACAATCAAAATACAGAGAAGTGTTTAATAGTTTTGTTAAATTTTAATATAAATAATTATTATATTAAAATTGATAATAGTGATAAATTTGCGAAGGTGTATAGTCATGATACTACTTATGGGATTTTTACTTGGTTCAGCATTTGGGTTTGTTTTACATCGCTCTAAGTATAGTGTGAGTCTTAGTTTCGAACATCTTGTAGTTGACCGAGATTTCACTTATTTTTTTATATTAATGTTGACGATTTCACTTCAAAGCATCGGTGTCTCGTTACTTCATTATTTTAATTTAATTACCGTTTTGAATGAGCAGTTCTCGATACTTGCGACCGCACTTGGATCTTTTATATTTGGAGTAGGGATACGAATTGCGTATGGATGTACATTATCGTATATACGAGCAGGTGAGGGTTATACAGACGGCATTATTAACTTAGCAGTGTTTTTAATTGTTGCAGGTATGACGCGATACGGATTACTTCAACCTGTTTCAAAATTTTTAAAACAGTTCTTCGTTGTCGAATCAGATATACCGACAACTTTAGGTATCTCCGGAATCAGAATATCAGTTATGTTGACTATTATTTCACTCATATTCATTATCATTTCATTTAAAAGATATCACTTATCAAATAAAAATAAGACGAAATATTATTTAGTTGCACTTTCTATTGCTATAATTGCACTAATTGGTTGGTTGATTGGTGATATTAGCGGAACTGGTCGAAGCATTGAAGTCGCAGGGCCGACGAGTAAACTAATGGGTTTTTTAATGACTGGAGATTTTAGTTACATTAGTTGGAAAGAGTTATTTGTTATTGGAATTTTAGTCAGTGCATTTTTTTCGACTAAAATTAAAGGACAGTTTTATTGGCATAAAATTACAAATTTAAATACACAGCGTGCAGTAATTGGTGGTGCTTTAATGGGTTTTGGTGCGATTGTCGCAGAAGGGTGTGCGGTCGGTAACGTACTCGTCTCTACAGCAGCACTTTCATGGCGCGGATTTGTGTCTATGATTTTTATGATGTTCGGAGTTCAAATAATGACTATAATAAGAACTAAGCAGGAAAGTAATTAAAGGAGAGATTACATGTTTAATCAAGAAGAAACTGTCGAGTTTTTAAAAGAATTACTCAGTATAAATAGTCCAACAGGATACACAAAAGAAGTTATCGACTTTTTAAGAAAAGAAATAGAAGCAGTTGGCGTAGAGACTACAACGACACCTAAAGGAAATTTAATTGCATATATTGAAGGCGAAGATACATCTGTGACACGCGCATTATCTGGTCACGTTGATACGTTAGGTCTAATGGTACGTTCAATCAATAGTGATGGTACGCTAAATTTAACAAAGCTTGGAGGACCATTAACACCAACGTTAGATGGTGAGTATTGTGACATTATTACGAGAAATGGTGACGTTTATACAGGAACGATTTTATCAACATCACCATCGATTCATGTATTTAAAGATGCTTCTAAAAAAGAAAGAGATATTGATAATTTAGTTGTAAAAATCGATGAGCGCGTTTCATCTAAAGAAGATGTTGACAGAAAACTTAATATTCAAAACGGAGACATTGTCGCTTATGACTCGAAAACTGTTGTTACAAAATCTGGATTTATTAAATCAAGATTTTTAGACGATAAGGCATCTGTCGCTGTACTCGTTAATTTAATTAAGGCAATTAAAGCAGGTAATGTAACACCAAAGACAAATTTACAATTTATTTTTACAGTATATGAAGAAGTCGGACATGGTGCAGCATATTTACCTGAAGAAGTGAGTGAATTGCTCGCAGTAGATATGGGTTGTATTGGTGAAGATCTAGACTGTACAGAATTTGACGTCAGCATTTGTGCGAAAGATTCATCAGGCCCTTATGATTACGACATGGTATCTAATTTAATTGAATATGCTAAAGATGAAGACCTCGATTATGCTGTCGATATTTACCCAATGTATGGTAGTGACGCAAGTGCAGCACTAAGTGGTGGAGCGAATATTAAAGCAGCATTAATCGGGCCAGGAGTAGCGAATAGTCACGGTATGGAACGTACACACATCGATGCGCTACTGAATACGTATAAATTACTCGTTAAATATATTGAAAATTAATCATGGCTAAAATTAAATGGCATAAAACAGTCGATATTTCTGCTCCAATAGAAGATGTATTTCATCTATTTAATGTAGAAAACTTTAGTCAAATAAAGCCAGAGTTTAAAAATATTCAAATTGTGCATGAAACAAATGATAAGACTGGTAGTAAGTACAAAGTGACTCACGAAGAACAAGGTAAAACGATTGAATATATTGTTCATTTAGATGAGTTTAAAAATAGTGAGACGTCTAAGATGATGCGCTTTTCTTATACGATTAGTCGATTTTTTGAAAAAGATATACAGTATATTTTGTTGAAGAAATCACAAGATGAAACGACACTCATATATAGTGGAGAGATGCTAGGTAAATACGTAATTGGTAATATAATATTAAAGTTATTATCAAAATCCCATCACGATAAAAGTATTGAAGCGTTATTAACGAGAATACAAACTATGTATAAGAAATAGAACGATAAAGAAAATCGTACAGAGAAATTAATATCTCTGTACGATTTTTTGAATTATTTTTTCAAGAAGTAGGAATGTTATTTATATTTTTTAGAATTTAATCCGTAGTAATAAGCGGCTGCGACGAATAATAGCCCGCCGACGATATTACCAAGAATGACAGGTACTGCGTTATAGATTAGGTCAAACCAAGTCGTTCCATTTGAGAACACACTAGCACTTAAAAAGAAAAAGTTCGCGACACTGTGCTGGAATCCTAAAATAACAAATATCGCAACTGGAATATAAATAACCACTGCTTTTCCTGCGGCGTCTTTAGCACCTGTACTCATCCAAATAGCAGCACCAACGAGCCAGTTACATCCAATTGCTGAAAAGAACATCGAAATGTAACTTCCGTTCAACTTTCCTTCAGCGACACTAATCGCTACAGCTGGCTCAAATGTCCCAGCAATTTTTCCTAAACATAGTGCAACAAACAGTGCACCAATGAAATTCCAAAATAAAATAGTACCGATATTTTTTGTGTAATCTAAAACAGTAATATGTTTAGCAAATAATGATGTTCCGACGACCATCATGTTACCTGTTGCGAGTTCACCTCCGCCAATGAGTATAATGATGAGACCGACTGGAAATAGTAGTCCACCGATAAGAGGACCAAATCCAGCAAGTTCACCTTGAAATAATTCAATGGCTCTTAAAAAGGCAAGTGCACCTAAAGAAATGAGTGCTCCACCTAAAAATCCTAAAATCATTTTTTCTTGAAATGATTTGTTTACTTTTTTAATACCATTTTCGATAGTCTTATCTAAGACTTCTTCTGGCGATAACATAATAACCCTTCTTACTTAAAAATTTTTGATTTAATTTAAATCTATATTGTTTGGATTTACCAATTCGTAGTCTTTGTCACGTAGCCCTAAAATGATGTTAGAAATTGCATCTCTTGTCCACTCACGGTCATGCATGAGAAGGTTGGCACCGTTACTAAGTAGTTCAGTATTCACCATGATATCTTCAAGTGCATCTTTATTTTGATATTCAGCTTCAAAATCGTAACCATATGTCCAGTTCATAAACTGCATACCTTCATTTTCAACAATTGTTGCAGACGCTTCAGTATTAATACCAAATGGTGCACGGAAAAATCGAGGTTTTTCGCCTGTAATTTCTTCGACAAGTGCATTCGTCTCTTTAATTTCATATTCTGTTTCTTCATACGATAATGTGTCTAAGTACGGATGTGTTTGTGTGTGGTTTCCGATTTCAAAACCGAGGTCGTAAATTTCTTTTAATCGTTTTTTACCTTCTTCAGATTCTAAGTACATACCATTCACAAAGAAAATCGCAGACACATCATGTTCTTTTAAAGTATGTGCGATGTCTACTGCGTATTGATCTGGGGCATCATCAAAAGTCAGTAATGCCACTTGAGGATTTGTGTCTTCATTCTTAGGTAGAATTTGAAAAGTAGTTGGATCAACATAATATTCGGGAGTTTTTTCTTCTTTTTGTTCAGTTAAATTCTCTTCATTGTTAGCGTTTTGTTCTGAGGTGTCGTTATTTTCATCGGTCGAACATGCAGATAAAGTAAACAAGGTAATCATTGTTATAAATAAAAACTTTCTCATATACCATCTTCACCTCTAACACTTAGTATATAATATAATTATATAAAATTTTGATAAAATTATCACATTTAATCAAAAGATTAGTATAATAATAAGTAAATATCTATGGGAGTGGATTTAATGAGTAAAGAAGCTTTATTAATCGTAGACATGAGTAACGACTTTGTAGACTTAGAGGGCCCATTAAATGTTGGTGAAGCGGGGCTTGAAATTGTACCTTATATTAGAGACTTAGCAGATGAGTTTTTAAAAAACGATAAATACGTTGTTATTTCTATGGATGACCATGCGCCAGATGATAAGCACTTCGATTCTTGGCCTGTACATAACGTTACAGGAAGTAAAGGACAAGAATTATACGGAGAGTTAAAAGAATGGTATGACGAAAATAAAGATAATGACCATATTATCTACTCTATGAAAGAAAATTATAATGCTTTTTTCAAAACAGGATTAGAAGATGAACTACGTAAACGCGATGTTGACACAGTACATATCGTAGGTGTTGCGACTGACATTTGTGTATTTTTAACAGCGTCAGGAGCAGATGCTTATGGCTTTAAAACAGTCATTCATAAACGAGGTGTTGCAACGTTTACAGATCAACAAGACTCAAGTCTTGAGCATATGCAGCGCTGTTTTCATTCAGAAATCATAGAATAATTTCATGATATAATTAAGGTGAATAAATCGATTTTAAAATGGAGCGTTGTTTAGTATGAAAAGAATAATTGGACTTTTAACAGTCACGTTACTCTTAGCAGGTTGTACAGGAAATAACGGTATTATCAATACAGATAATACTGATAATGGTAAAACGAGTAAAGCACCAGAAGAAACTGAAGAAAAGACTGAAGATGTTATAGAAGAGATATCACTCATTACTGAGGATGATGTATTTACTGAAGGTTCAACAGAGCAACTCGTCAATCCTGCATACCCTTTACCAGAAACATATGAACCAGAAGACCTAGAGTATGTAGACTTATTAAGTACTCAAGATACTTATTTAAGAAGTGAAGCTAACGTAGCTCTTAGAGAGTTATTTGAAGCAGCAAGTGACGAAGGGTTAGAGCTATATGCAGTGAGTGGTTACCGCTCATACGTCACTCAAGAGGGACTTTATAATAATTACGTCAATCAGCATGGTCAAGAAGAAGCTGATCGCTTTAGTGCAAAACCAGGGACAAGTGAACATCAAACTGGACTTGTCATGGACGTCAGTAGTGAAAGTGCGTACTTTGGGTTAAGTGAAAGTTTTGAAGAAACACCTGAAGGAGAGTTTGTAAAAAATAACGCACATAAATATGGATTTATTGTGAGATATTTAGATGGAAAAGAAGATATCACAGGTTATATGTACGAACCTTGGCATATCCGCTACTTAGGAAAAGAATTGGCACAAGACGTATATGATAGCGGGTTAACGTATGAAGAGTATATAGAATCAAATGATATTTCTATTACACCAGTAAGTGATGTGGAATAAGTGAATAAATTTCTTAAGATTCAATTCATGTATATGAATTGAATCTTTTTTTTATTTCACTAGGAAATCACTTTCAATAAGTCAATATATTATTCAATATAATTAAAATGTCGCACATTTTTTTATACGAAGTGTTGAATACTTCGTATTTATTCGATACATTTTAGAAAAGATGAGAAATAAGGATGAAGGAGTATGACTCATGGAAATTAAGCAGTTTTCTGAAGATGCATTAACGATTTACCTTAGTGACACTGTTGATGTTGAGACAAACCAAAAATTAATGCTTTTAAAATCATTAATTGAAACGTGGAAGCTTAAAGGTGTTAAAGAAATTGTACCATCCTATACGTCACTAACAGTTCATTTTGATATTTTAAATACAAATGTAAATACGTTAAAAAAGAAATTAAAAGAAGTAGATAGTGACTCACTCGATGCTTCAGAGTTATCATATAAAGTCGTTGAAATTCCGGTGTGTTATGGCGGTGAATATGGTCCGGACGTTGAGCGTTTTGAATCAGAAGAATTTACTGAAGAAGACTTAATCGAGTTACATTCAGGTAAAGAGTATCATATTTTTATGCTTGGGTTTATGCCAGGTTTTCCATTTCTTGGCGGTCTAGACGAAAAACTATTTAAAGATCGATTAGATAATCCAAGAACAAATATTCCTGGAGGTTCTGTAGGAATAGGTGGAGAACAAACAGGAGTGTATCCGTTTGATAGTCCAGGTGGCTGGAACATTATCGGACGTACACCGGTACCGTTATACGATAAACGTCGTAAAGATCCAATTCTTTATGAAGCGGGAGATCGCATTGTATTTCGCGCAATTAGTGAAGAAGAATATGAAACAATTACAGAAGAGTATCGTAACGGCGTATATAAAGCGAAAGTGACAGAAAGGGGTAGTGAAAATGGGAATTAAGATTATTCATCCTGGTATTTATACGACAATTCAAGATGAAGGTCGTTTTGGATATGAATCACTCGGGTTCTCACCAGCAGGCGCAATGGACTATGAAAGTTATTACTTAGCCAATCAACTTATTGGGAATGATTTAAACACACCTGTGTTAGAAATGACACTTAAAGGTGCTAAATTCCAAGTAACAAGTAACGTTACAATTGGTACTGCAGGTGCGGATATGCCACTACTTATTAATGATGAAGAATATAAAGTTGGCGCTGCAATTGACCTGATTAAAGGAGACGTTGTAGAGTTTGGTGTTGCGCGTAAAGGTGTACGTACATACGTTGCATTTTTAGGTGGATTTGATATTAAGCCAGAGCTTGGAAGTTATTCGACGCATTCTAGAAGTAAAATCGGTGGTTTCGGGCGTCCTTTACAGCCATTTGACGTTGTTGACTTAAACGGTGGACTCGCGCGTCATGGTTATAAAGTTGTGACAAAAGATATCGATACTTCAAATGTCATTCGAGTAGTTAAAGGTCAGCAGTACGACTATTTTGATGAGAAAAACTTAGATAACTTCTTCCATAGTGAGTATACAGTATCTAAAGATAGTGACCGTATGGGATATCGTTTAGATGGTGAATCTGTAGAAGCAGAAAGTCACGATATTATTAGTGAAACAATTCTTTTTGGAAGCATTCAAATTCCAAAAAATGGTAAGCCAATTATATTACTTTCAGATCGCCAAACTGCAGGAGGTTACACGAAAATCGCAACGGTTGCGAAAGTTGATATTCAAAAGATTGCACAAAAGAAACCTGGTGATAAGATTCAATTTAAATTAATTGAGGTTGAAGAAGCAATCGAACTATATAAAGAACATCTACGTGCGATTAAAAATAAGGAATTTATCGGTACAACAAAAGAATTTAGTAACGTGAGACGACCAGTATCAGAACGTATTCACACATTAATCGGAGGTAATTCTTAATGGATATTAATACAGTAAAAGAACTAATTCAATTATTAAATGAAGAAAATTTATCAGTATTAAAAATTGAAAGTGACGACGTTAAAGTACACTTAGAAAGAGATACGAACACATCAAAAGGAAGTACCCAGTCAGTCGTCGCACCAGCACAACCTACTGAAAGTAAGTCTACAGATAAGCCAGCGGATCCTTCTAAGTATAAGGAGATTACTGCACCACAAATTGGTACGTTCTATACGAGAAAAGATGATCACAGTAGTGAGAACTTCATTCAAGTTGGAGATCGTATTGAAGTCGGAGACCAAATTGGTTATATTGAAGCAATGAAAATGTTTAATGACTTAAAATCAGACGTTTCTGGAATCGTAAGAGAAATTGTCGTTGCAAATGGAGAAGATGTAGAGTTCGGAGAAGTACTCGTTCTAGTAGAGCCGGAGGGTAATTAGTATGAGAAAAGTATTAATTGCAAACCGCGGAGAAATTGCAGTACGTATTATTCGTACGTTAAAAGAAATGAATATGACAAGTGTTGCAGTGTATTCAACTGCAGATAAAGACGCACTTCACGTCGCAATTGCGAACGAAGCATATGCAATCGGGGGTCCGAGAAGTATCGATAGCTACTTAAATATCGATGCGATTTTAACAGCAGCGGAACTATCAGGTGCTGACGCGATTCACCCAGGATACGGATTTCTAGCAGAATCTGTAGAATTTGCAAGACGTGTAGAAGAAGCTGGATTTATATTCATTGGACCAACAGCAGATATGATGGAAAAAATGGGTAATAAATCTATTGCACGTGAAACGATGGCAAGTGTTGGAGTTCCTGTTATCCCAGGAAGTGATGGAATCATTGACTCAGCTGACGACGTGAAGCAAATCGCCAAAACATATAATTATCCACTCGTTATAAAAGCAGTTTCTGGTGGTGGAGGTAAAGGAATGCGTTTTGCTTATAGTGATAGAGACGTCGATAAGTTATATTACGATGCGAAAAAAGAAGCAAAAAATGCGTTCAATGATGATAGACTTTACGTTGAAAAATTTATCGAAAAAGCAAGACACATTGAAGTCCAAGTCATAGGCGATGGTAAAGGCGACGCAGTTCATTTATATGAAAGAGACTGTTCAATTCAGCGTAATAACCAAAAACTATTAGAAGAAGCACCTGCAGCGATCTTGTCAGATGAAGAACGTAAATACATTACTGAAACAACACGAGACGCAATGAAACAGTTAAAATATCGTGGTGCTGGAACAGTTGAATATTTATATGTCGAAGAAGAGAAGAAGTTTTACTTCATCGAAATGAATACACGTATTCAAGTTGAACATACGATTACTGAAGAAGTGACAGATAAAGACATTATAAAAGCACAAATTATGGTGGCTTATGATGGTGAAATTGGATTCACTCAAGATGACGTTGTATTAAATGGTCATGCGATTGAAGCGCGTATTAACGCTGAAGATCCAATGCATAACTTTAGGCCGTCACCAGGTAAAATTGAATACCTTCATTTTGGACTTGGTCGTAATGTGCGTATTGACTCACATTTATACACAGGATATTCAATTCCACCGTATTATGACTCAATGGTCGCAAAACTAGTCGTAAGAGATAAAGACCGTGCATCAGCACTCGCGAAACTAAAACTTGTTATCGGTGAAACCGTGATCGAGCCGATTAAAACAAATTTAGACTTCCAATTTTTCTTACTCTCACATCAAAAAGTGATTGCGAATGATTACGATATCAAATTTATTTACGAAGAAAATATTATCGATACGGAGTGATAATAATGACTTTAAGTGTTGACGTAAATGCCGATTTAGGTGAAAGTTTTGGTAACTATATAATTGGAAATGACGAAAAGATTATTCCGTTAATTTCATCAGCAAACGTCGCATGTGGATTTCACGCAAGTGATCCAAAAGTAATGTTAGAAACAGTCAAACTAATTAAAGAATCCAGAGTTGGACTCGGTGCACATCCGGGGTTTCCAGATAAAGAAGGATTTGGACGTAGATATATGGACTGTACAAACGAAGAAATTTATAGTATGGTATTGTATCAACTTTCTGCACTTGACGGTATCGCGAGAACAGTAGGTGTTGAAATGAACCACGTTAAACCACACGGTGCATTATACAACGCAACATTTACTGACGAGAATCTTGCACGAGTAATCGCACAAGCAGTTAAAGACTTCAATCCAAACTTAAAATTGATGGGGCTATCAGAAAATAATCTCGTAAAAGCAGGAGAAGAAATGGGCTTAGAAGTCGTTCACGAGGTATTTTTAGATCGTGCATATGAAAACGACGGGACACTTGTGTCTAGACGTAAAGAAGGTGCGATGATTACCGATAGTAAACTCGCAGTTGAACGCGGTATTCGTATGATAACAGAGGGAAAAGTTGAAACAATCGATGGTAAAGATATCGATATTAAAGCAGATAGTATCTGTGTCCATGGTGATGGAGAAAAAGCATTACAATTTGTAAAAGAAATTAAAAAAGCTTTAGAAGCGAAAGGAATTGAAGTCAAAAAAATGTAATAACTCAGAGGGAGTGAAATTATGCAAAATGAAAAACAAAAATTAACCGCTGCACAGCGTAGACTGCTATTTGGTGCAGTATTCTTAATGGCCACGTCTTCGATTGGTCCAGCATTCTTAACACAAACCACTGTTTTTACTGAACAGTTTTTAGCGAGTTTTGGATTCGCAATTTTAATATCAATCATCATTGATATTGGTGCACAATCAAACATATGGCGTGTCTTATCAATCAGTGGGAAACGCGGACAAGATGTCGCGAACGAAGTGTTTCGTGGCTTAGGAACTTTTATTTCGATTTTAATAGTTCTTGGAGGATTTGCATTCAACATTGGTAACGTTGCGGGTGCAGGACTCGGATTTAATGCGATATTTGGCTGGGATGTTCGCATCGGTGCAGCGATTACTGGAGTATTTGCGATTATCATTTTTCTAATTAAAAATGGTCGTGCCGTTATGGACATTGTGACACAATTTCTCGGTGTACTGATGATTTTAATCGTATTATTCGTTGCGATTAAATCAAAACCTGATCTTGGGGAAGCGGCACTTCGAACAATAGTTCCAGAAGAACCTCTCTCAATGTTATTACCAATCGTTACTATTGTTGGTGGGTCAGTTGGTGGTTATATTACTTTTGCAGGTGCGCACCGTTTAATTGAAGCTGGTATGACTGGTAAAGAAAACTTACGTTTTGTGTCAAAAGCAGCAAATTACGGAATTATCACTACAGGTGTGATGCGTGCGTTACTATTTTTAGCAGTACTTGGTGTACTTGCTCAGGGTGCAGTATTAGATCCAGATAATCCACCGGCGTCAGTATTCCAATTTGCGCTTGGTGACGTTGGACAAAAAGTGTTCGGTGTTGTACTACTCGCTGCAGCACTATCATCAGTAATTGGTGCGGCATATACGAGTGCGAGTTTCTTACGCGGATTTGGAAAAGTGTTTGATAAGCACAACAACCTCATCATCGTAGGATTCATTTTAGCATCGACAATTGTTTTTGTATTCATTGGTAGACCTGTTACACTACTTATATTGGCAGGTGCATTCAACGGTTTAATTTTACCAATAACACTTGGTGCGATACTACTTGCATCTAGAAAAAAGAGTATCGTTGGAGACTACAAACATCCAACAACTTGGATTATATTTGGAATTGTAGCAGTTATTGTTACTGCAGTAGCAGGCGTTCTATCACTTGAAGGCCTTGCACAACTTTGGAATGGTTAAAATATTATAAACTAGAAAAGAGAGAACATGTAAATGTTCTCTCTTTTAATTTAATGATATATAATTTTACTATACTAAGTCTAACCGTTCTTTATAGCACTTACGACATACAGGAACATATTCTTCGTCACCAATTTGAATCGTTTCACCGACATTCGTCGGAACGTTATTATGTAATCTCATATTTAATGTTGCTTTTTTATTACAGAATTGACAAACTGTTTTTAATTCGTCAATAGCATCAGCGAGTTCAAGTAATGCACGACTGCCTTCGAACAAATTATTTCTAAAGTCGGTTTTTAAACCAAAAGCAATAACAGGAATGTCGAGTAAGTCTGGAATATCGCTTAAATTATGAATATCTTTTTTCGATAAAAATTGAGCTTCATCGATCAAAACAGCAAAGACCTTTTCTTTCTCATTCTCTTTTTTAACTGTTTCAAAGATATCATCAGTCACATACTCTGCTTCGAGTTCTAAGCCAATTCTAGATTTTATTCTTTTATAACCACTTCTTGAATCAATCGGTGTCGTATACGCCAAGCATCGCTTACCTTGAGTCGTATATTGATGATGAGTCGTGATAATTTGATTACTTTTATTACTTTGCATTGTACCGTAACGGTAATAAAGTTTCGCCATAATAATCCCCAATCTTTGCATAATCAGCATCAATTTTAACATGAATTTTATATTTATATATTATAAATTTACTCATGATATAATTGAAATAAATATAAGAAGTAAGGAGATATCAGATGGCATTATACGGTCATGAACGATGTGTCAGTAAAGTTCCTATCTTTAGTCATCTTGAATTTAATGAACTCGAAGAAGTTTTTCATACGGTAAATCATCAAAAGATGAAAAAAGGAGAATTCCTTTTTATGGCTGGTGAGACATCATCTTCTTTATACGTCATACATAAAGGGAAAGTGCGTATTTATAGATTGAATGATAGCGGGGAGGAACAGCTTATCAGAGTACTCACTCATAGTGATTTTACAGGAGAATTATCGCTCTTTAGCGACGATAATCAAAGTCAATCATATGCAGAAGTGCTTGAAGATGCTGAAATATGTCGAATAAATCGAGAGGATATTTATGATTTAATGAAAAAGTATCCCGATATTAGTGTGAAAATTATTGAAAGTTTTGCTGAGCGATTAAACGAGTCTGAATCTCTGACGACAAATATCTCTTTACTGAACAGTAAAGAAAAATTGATAGAATACATTAGAACGCATAGTAAAGGAAGTCAGCTAATTCTCAATATGACAAAAAGAAATCTTGCATCGTATTTGAGTATGCAACCGGAAACCCTAACTCGTACTTTTAAAAAATTAGAACAAGAAGGATATGTTAGAAAAGTAAATAATAAAACGTATGATATTTTAAAATAAACGTATTGATATAAAAGTCTCCGAATTTCGGAGGCTTTTTCATTTCTTGACGCCGGTCAATTTTTAATGACGGATAACACTGTAGCATTATAAGTGAAATGAGACGGCACATTAAAAATTGAAAGGAGTCTTACAATGATTAAATTCATATTTAGGCATGAAAATAAAATAACGCTTATCTCATTCGTTCTTATCGTTGTTGGTTTAGTATTAAGATTTAGCGATATGACTAACTTAGGAAATAACTCACTCATACTCGCAACAATTCTCGCGATGTTTCCTATCGGAATCAAGGCATATCAAGCAATAAGGATGAAACTCTTTAGTATAGAAATGCTAGTATCAATCGCTGTTATTGGAGCGTTATTTATAGGAGAGTATGTCGAAGCCTCTGTCGTTACATTTTTATTTCTCTTTGGTAGTTACTTAGAAGCCAGAACACTTGAGAGAACACGGTCATCAATTAAAGAATTGACCGAGATGGCTCCACAAGAAGCAAACTTAATTCTTGAAGACGGCAGCAGAGAGTTAATCGACGTAGATGATGTTGACATTGGAAACCGAATAGCAGTTCTACCAGGCGGGATGATTTCGGTGGACGGTAAAGTCTTAAAAGGTGATGCTGAAGTGAATGAAGCAGCGATAAGTGGTGAATCAGTACTTATTTCTAAGACACCGGGTGATCAAGTGTTTAGTGGAACAATTTTAGATTCAGGATATTTAGAAATTGAAGCGGAAAAAGTTGGAGATGACACTACGTTTTCTAAAATTATTGAACTTGTTGAAGAGGCTCAAGATACTAAATCTAATGCGGAAAGATTTTTAGATCGATTCGCCCAGTATTACACACCAGGCGTTTTAGTATTATCAATTCTTGTTTGGATAATTACGAGAGACTTACACTTATCAATTACATTTTTAGTTATTGCATGCCCTGGCGCATTAGTCATTGGTGCACCAGTATCTAATGTAGCAGCAATTGGAAACGGTGCTAAAAATGGTTCGTTGATTAAAGGTGGAGAGATCATTGAAAAGCTATCTAAAGTAGATACTCTTGTATTTGATAAGACGGGAACTTTGACAAAAGGTCGTCCAGAAGTGACGGATTTTAAAGTTTATAGCGGTGATGAAACAGAACTTCTAGGACTAATAGGAAAACTTGAAACAGCCTCTGAACATCATTTAGGTCGAGCTATAGTAGAATATGCAGAAAAAAGAACAGACTTAAATTTGTATAAGATGAAAGATGCGAGCGGTGTAAAAGGACGAGGTATTAACGGCAATATTAACGACCTTAATATTATCGCGGGCAATAGAAATATGATGTTAGAAAATAATATTGTGATTCCGTCGGATGTTGAAGCTTATGTTGTTGAACGTGAGAAAAATGGAAATACTGTAATATTTGCATCAGTTAATTCAGAAATAAGAGCAGTTATATCTATAGCTGATAAGATACGTGACGATGCAAAAGATGCATTAGAAATGATGAGAGATAAAGGTATTAAACATATTGTCATGCTAACTGGAGATAATCATCATACTGCCCAGGCTGTTGCACAAGAGCTTAACATTGATGAAGTACATGCAGAGCTACTCCCAGAAGATAAAGTTAGACATGTGAAACGTTTAAAAGATGAAGGACGAATAATTTCGATGGCAGGAGACGGTATTAATGATGCCCCTGCAATTGCGACTGCAGATGTTGGTCTTGCGATGGGTAAAGGTGGCACAGACATTTCAATGGAAACAGCAGATGTAGTCCTGATGGCTGATAAATTAAACCAGTATGCTCACGCATTCTCACTCTCTAAAGCAGCAATACGAAATATGAAACAAAATATTATAATTGCTCTTGTTACAGTGGTCTTACTACTCGTTGGAGTACTGATGGGTGGAGTAAACTTAGCCATTGGAATGTTCGCACATGAAGCAAGTGTACTGATTGTTATTCTAAATGCAATGAGGTTGATCAAATTTAGACCGTAAAATTGATCTATGTCAATTATTAAAATGAATGACCAAGATACAATTAAGTTAGAAGATAAGAGAAACAAATTATAGGAGGAATTTAAAATGAGTAAAGTAACGATGCAATTAGAAACGTTAAGTTGTCCGACATGTATTAAAAAGATAGAAGGTGCACTCAGTAAAACGGAAGGTGTTAAATCAGCAAAACTCATGTTTAACGCAAGTAAAGCAAAGGTTGAGTACGATTCGGATAAAGTAACCTCTGAAGGATTGAAGAGTATCATTGAAAAACTTGGTTACGAAGTACTTAAAGTTAAAGAAGCTTAATAAAAAGGAGAAGCCACAACATTTGATGTTGTGGCTTCTTTTGTTATTATTAATTAATTATATTAATAGAGTCACTTTGAGTACACTTTAACCATGTTTTTAATGTATAAATGTCTATTCTCGTGTAACATAATAATTGAATAGATAATGTTAGGAACGATTGTATGGAGCTATTTAAACAAGCAACAGAGTTTATTGAAATGATGTATGACGAGTTGAATTTAGGAAGTCCAGCGAAAAGATTAAGTGAAATTAAAAAAGAAATCAA
>DWXM01000006.1 GCA_019119225.1 Candidatus Nosocomiicoccus stercorigallinarum | reverse complement strand
CTTTTACTTCTAAAATTAAACCAATTAACGCAGCACCAACCATCGCGAGAACGATAGAAACACCCGCTGCTACACCAATTTCCTTTAGTAAAAAGTGCATACCCATTCCCATAAATGCAACAACAAAGTTTTTAAAATCTCTAACTGCAGGCATTAAAAGTGCAATAAAAAGCGCATAGAGGGCTATACCACTTGATATAACAAGTTTTTCACTCATAATTTCTCCAGTTAAATAACCGACAACAGTAAATACCACCCAAAATAAGTAAGATACAAACAGCGTTATAAAATAATCAGTAAAAGTTTTTCTTTCTTCAGGATATCTACTCGTCACGGCAAAAGTTTCATCAGTTACAAAAATAGAAATCAACAATCTTTTAATAAAATTTAATTGCTTTAAATCATAATTTATTTTAAAACTCATTATAAACATTCGTGAATTTAATATAAATATAGCGATAATAATCGCAATATAACTACTATCTTCTAACATTTGTAACGTTAAAAATTGTCCTGCACCTGCGTAGTTTAAACCACTCATTAATGTTGTAGACAATAAATCAATGAGTGGTTTTGCTGTAATACCAAAAGCCATCGCAACAGGTAAATATCCAAAACCAATTGCTATACCGTCAGAAAAAGAGCGCTTATATACTTCACTCAATAATCACCACTCCTTTGAAAAACAATTAGTAACATTGTATCATAAACTTTCTGAAAATTGCGAAATATATTTAACTTTATTCTATAAATAAAAATTATAATTAAACATAAAAAAACTTGAGTTTAATATAAAACTCAAGTTTAAAAATATAAGCTGCATTATACACGAGTTGTTTTAGCATAATTAATATCAAGTGGTAATACGTTAATTTTTTCTTCGACTTCTTCATTATTCATGAGCTTTGTAAGTAATCTCATTCCAACTGCTCCAACGTCGTATAACGGTACTGCAATCGTTGATAATCTTGGTCTCATCATATAAGCAATTCGTGTATTTGAACAGCTAATCACTTCTAAGTCTTCAGGTACACTGATGTTTTCGTCTAACGTTCCATGAAGGATTCCACCAGCAACTTCATCTGATATTGCGATGACGGCATCTGCTTTTTTCTCTTTCACTTCGCTAAATAAATCCATACCTTCTTCATATGTGTTAGCGTAAAATTCAAACATATTATCTTTACTCATATTGTTTCTTTCAAGTACTTCAATTATTTTATCAGCTAAAATATTTTCTAAAATGTTATGATATCCACTTTGTACATACGCAATTTTTTCATTTCCTCTATCGATAAACCCTTGAACGACACGTTCGATTGCATCTCTATAATTTGCGTTTACTCTATAGATCGACATATCTTTAGAATATCCACACACAACGACTGGTGTTGTAGTACGTTGGATACTTTCAATTACTGATTGGTCGTCTGTACCACCTAAAAAGATAATACCATCTACTTGATTACTACGTAGTGTTTCAAATGCATCATATTCTTTTTTTGCATCATTATCAGTATTTGTAATAATAATTTGATATTTGTACATTTCAGCGATTTCTTCTAGACCTCTAAGCACTGCTGAATAGTATAAATCAGAAATATCTGGAATAATTACTCCGACTGTTTTTGTCTTTTTACTAGCTAGACCACGAGCAACTGCGTTTGGTTTATAATTTAATCTCTCTATGACGTCTTTTACTTTACGACGAGTTTCTGGCTTAACATTTGGATTTCCATTTAATACTCTTGAGACAGTTGCCATTGACACGTTAGCCTCTCGCGCAACATCGTAAATCGTAATAGTCATTGGTCGTTAACCTCCTATGAAAACGTTTTTGTTTATTGTTAATAATAACAGAAATTTAATGTTTATGTAAATCATTTCACGTTAAACAGTAAAAAATTCAGCCGAAACGGCTGAATTTTATAATTTTGATAAATCTATACTGTCTTTCCCATCGTTATGATCTTTAACATCTTGATGAATCGCTCTTTTTTGAGCTTCTAAATCAGATTCATCTGTATCTTTAATACGTTTGACTTCATCGATTTCAGCTTTTTTCTCTCTTACTTTGTCGACAACTTTGTCTTTTTGATCTTCAAAAGTTCCTTTAGGATCTTTTAAATCTTCTCTCAGAGATTGGCCAGATTTAGGTGCTAAAAATAGTCCAATAATAGACCCAACGATAACACCTAGTACTAAACCTAATGGTAAACCTTTTTTATTTTTTTGCTTTGGTTGCTCATAAGATTTAATACCATGAGTGTGTAAATCTCTATCATAACTTTCCATAAATATCCCTCGCTTAGTAGCGACCTTTTACTGCGCCGCTTCGTTGTTGACGTTGTTGCCATTTGTCAGCAATTTCCATTGCTACGTTTGACCACTGTACAACTTGTGCAATTTGTTCTTCGTTTTCTGAGATATTAGTTGTAATCGAGTTTGTGACTCTGTCTACAGAAGTGTTTAAGTTTTGAACTGAGTAACCAACACCTTGTACTGCATCGACTACTGAATTTAATTTCTCAACTTTACCTTGAACATCTTCAACTAGACGGTTGCTTTTGTGTAGTAAATCTGTTGATTCACGTGTAATCCCTTGAATTTGTCCATCCATACCATCAAGTGTTTCTGCAACATAGTCTAAGTTCTTTTTAACGCTAAATAGAACGATTGCTACAGCTATACATGCGACTAAAAAGCCGACAGCAGCGATTATAAGAGCAATCCACCCTAAAATACTCCAATCCATAAATAACGCCTCCGTTAATGTTTCTATGTGTATAATTATTTATAACCTAATTTAAATTAGAATAAACATGTTTACGAAATAAGTTCTGTAAATCTTTTTTCATACTTTTGTATATCGCCTGCACCCATGAAAATAATCACACTATCTTCATGTTGATCGAGGTCTTTTATTTTTGCTTCAGTAAGTAATTCCGCTTCAGGAATAAGTTTTACTAAATCCTCGCTCGATAAATTACCTGATGATTCTCTTGCTGAACCAAATATATCTACAATATATACTTTATCTGCTTCTTTTAAACTGTGTGCAAACTCATCTAAAAATTTTTCAGTACGTGAAAATGTGTGCGGTTGGAAAACAGCAACAACTTTTCTGTTTTTATATTTCTTTCTTGCTGTTTCTAACGTCGCTTCGATTTCTTTAGGATGATGAGCATAGTCATCGACTATAATATAATTTTTTAATTTTGTCTCAGAAAAACGACGTTTAACCCCACCGTATGTTAAGAATGCCGATTTAATGTTTTCAAAATCTAAACCTTCTAAATAGCATACCGCGAGTACCGAAAGCGAGTTTAAAATTAAGTGGTCACCAAACATCGGAATTAAAAATTCGTCTATATACTCATTTTTAATATAAAGTTCGAAACGAGTACCTTCATCTAATACTTCAACGTTTCTTGCTTCTACTGTATAGTCTCCTTCAATTCCATATGTGTATATTGGAATATCTAAACTAATATCTTCAATATACTGATCTCCACCATATGCAATAACAGCTTTTTTAACTTGCTTTGCCATCGATTTAAAGGCAGATACAACATCATGAATGTCTTCAAAATAATCTGGATGATCAAAGTCAATGTTTGTAATAATTGCGTAATCAGGATGATACGCTAAGAAGTGACGACGATATTCACAGGATTCAAATGCAAAATAATCAGCATTATTTTTACCAACACCTGTCCCATCACCAATTAAATAAGTTGTTTCTTTATCACCATTCATAACGTGACTAAGTAACCCTGTGGTCGACGTTTTACCATGCGAACCTGTGACAGCTATTGAAGTGTAGTCTTCCATAAAATTTGATAAAAATTCATGATAACGGATGACTGGATATCCCTCATCATACGCTTTTTTTATTTCTATATGATCGTCGTTAAATGCATTACCTGCAATATAGGTATATCCTTCGACAATATTCTCAGCAGAAAACGGTAAAATTTTAATACCTTTTTCTTTTAATTGATACTCTGTAAATACTTCGCTTGTAATATCTGATCCCTGAACCTCATATCCTAGATCAAAAAGAACTTGAGCAAGTGCACTCATGCCTGCACCCTTTATTCCTATGAAGTGAAACTTCTTCACAATTACACCTTACTTTCATCAGTTGGGTTAGTTAGATATTTAACGATATTATCTAATACCTCATCAGTTACAGTACCGATATTTAAGCGTACTGGACGATTTGAAGTTGAAATTGTAACGAGACAGTCATTTCCTTCAAACAGTTTATCAGCACCTTCAATAACTCTATTATTCTTATCATAATACGAAATTTTAGTCTGAATTAAATTAAGTAGTTGATATTTAATCGATGCATCTGTATTTGTATGATTTAGTACTAAGTGAATACCTAAAGCTTTACCCTGTTTTAATATTTGTAAAATTTGCCTGATAACTTCAGGGTTATTACGTTCGAAAATTTTATCGACTTCATCGATATATACAACAATGGAGCTTTTACGTGATTCTTGCTTAACACGTGTATTAAAACTCTGAATATTACGTACGTGTGCCCTTCTAAATTGAACGTTACGGCGATTCAACTCATCTATTATATCACTTAATGCATCATTATCGTTAACTGATTTTCTCTCACTGAATTTATGAGTTAAGTTGTCATAAGGATCGAAAATATCGTCGTCAGAAATAATTTTAAAATTAAATGCGTGATCACTATGGTTCATAAGTAATGATACAAGTAAGTTATCAATCACCTCTGTTCTTTTTTCTTCGTTACCGTAAATGAGTATATGTCCAGCTTTTCTTAATTCATATGTAAATATTCTATTATCTACTGTTTTACCAAGCGCGAATCGAAAATCATTTTTTCTTAACTTTAAGCTACTATTTAAAAACAGTGTTTTATATAGAATTTCATGTTCGTTATCAACTGGAAATTCAATTTGAATATTATTATCTCCTAACACTTCCGAAACAATTCGAACGTTTTCTTTCTGTAGAGCCCCTTCTAATTGTGCCTTAACGTCATCAATTCGTGATAATTTAAAATGACGGTTTAATTGAATATTATAAGCACCTATGACACCGTTTGAAATATATTCTGTCGCTTTACCTTCTATACCGATACTTTTAAGAATACGATTAATTTCTTCTAAATTTTCATTATCATATTTAACAAAGCCTTCATCTTGTTCACGACCTAATATACTCACCGGTGGTAATGTTTTACTTGGACCGATACGTCTGTCTTCTTGAAGTGTAACCGGTGCTTTTTTAGTGTTAGACTCGACGACTTTACGTTTTTTATATTCGAGTTCTTTTTGTCTTTCTTCTTGTTTTAAACGCGCAGCTTCTCTAGAACGTTCACGTGCCTCTTTTGCTTCACGTTTTTTCACGATATCAGCGATAATTGGAGACTCATGATACTCAAATTTACGACGATATTCAGCTGTCTCATCATATTCGCGACGATTTGGATTTTTTGTGCCGTGAATTGCAGAAGGTACAACGCGTGCTTTAGTAATCGTTTGACTCGATGGTCGCTTAACTGAACGTCTTTCTAGAAAATCAGAATGAGAGGAATCTTTTTTAATAGACTCCTCTTTTTTACTTTCTTCATTTAATTCAAATGGGAAAGGAAAACGTTTATTTAATTTCATGTCATCTATTGTTTCATTACTAAATTTTCGATCTTGAAATCTATTTCTTGACCTTCTACGCATCCTTATTCCCCCTTACTAGTTAAAAAATGGTTGTCCAATTTCGTAACTGTCATCTAATACATAAATCCCTCTTACACCGTCGTCTTCTAATCCTAACTCTTTTCTTGAAGAAATCATTCCATTAGATTTAACACCTCTTAGCTCTGACGGTTTAATATATAAACCATTAGGCATAAATGCTCCGACTTTTGCAACCACTACTTTTTGACCTTTATCGATATTTGGTGCACCACAAACAATTTGTAACACTTCGTCACCGACGTCAACTTTTGTCACACTTAAGCGGTCCGCATCTTCATGTTGCTCGCACTCTTTTACATATCCAACAACAAATTTTGGAGATAGATCTGGATTAATTTCATCTAAATCTCCATGAATAATATTGTTAATCTTTTGAACAATTTCTTCATTCGCTGTTTCTTTTTCTAGTTCTTCGTCAGTAAATTTTTCACTTGCATTAAAAATATTTAGACCGAGTAGTTTATCGTTATCTAAAATTGCTGTAAAACCGTCGAAATCTTTCGTTTCAAATGAATTACTACCCTCTAATGATACGAGCAAGACATCTCCAATATTTTTATTATATGTTAATTTCATTGTTTCTCACCTTTATTATTTGTTCTTATCTTTATTATAGTTCTTTGCCTTACCTAAAATAAATACTGGCTCTAGTTTTTTATCTCTATAACTAAAGCTTAAGCTTGTGATTGGAGTTAAACCTTCAGCAAAGAATTGCATCATCATCTGAGCCATAATATCATAGCCAACCTCGTTTTTAACGTCTACGATAATTAGTACGTCTTGATGGGGTAAGCCGATCATCATTTCTCCGTCAACTTGGCTGTGAAACTCATTTAAAAAGTCTTCATTTAAAATTCTAGATGCATCATATCCATCTTTATGACTAATGAAATAAAAGTCGTTTTCTTGGACTGTTTCTTTCTTTGTTTTAATACTTAACTCACTTAAGTTATTATACGCTTTTTCTTTAACTTCTTCTTTCGTTAAGTTTAATTTTTCAAGTAATTTTTCATCGATTAACTCATAAGAGCGTCCATGATCAAGCGCATAGAAAATAACTGTTTCTGCTGTATGCTCGTCTACTAAAAATTTCGTACCCTCTTTTGTTTCTTTAGGAAAACTTGTACTTCTAACAACTGGGTAAATTTTATCGATATTAACTTCTTCTTTATCGTCAGCCATACGAAGTAACGTTTCTTTAACATAGTAGACAATCTCATCGATAATTTCTTCAGACTTATTTGCCTTTTGAAGTAATTTATTTAACTCGATATCGACACCTTTAAAGTTATCTTTTCTCTCAATTCTTAATCTTTCTTCTTTTCTATTAAATCGACTATCATATTCTAACTCTGTGTCATCGAGTTTTTTTAATACTTTATCTTTTAATTCAGTGACATTCATGAAATTCCTCCGTTATTCATTGCCTAAATTCAGTACTTGATCACCAGGTTTAATTAATCGAGCATTAAACAATACTTTATAAAACGCATAAGTGACAACACCTGGAAGTATGAGGTGAAATACTGTAATTAGTATATATGTTGTCATATTTGGCCCCATCGTTTCAATTGCCATGATTTGGCCGACAAGTCCACTCGTTCCCATTCCTGCCCCTGCACTATTATTTAACATTGGGAAAAACACCGTCATTATTGGTGCGACAATGATACTCGCAATTGATGGTGGTAAAATAATCCAAGGATTTTTAATGATATTTGCAACTTGTAACATTGAAGTCCCAAGTCCGATAGATAAAACCCCTGAAGAACCATTATCTCTATAACTCATCAATGCTAAACCAACCATATGACAACAACATCCGATTACCGCCGCAGCTGCTGCGAGCCCGTCTATATCAATCATAACAGCAAGCGCTGCACTTGAGATTGGTGCAGTTAAAGTAATTCCAAATACTAATGCAACGAGCATACCCATTATAAATGGATTTTGCTCAACTGCAAAGTTTACAAACGACCCAAGTGATGTCATTAATTTAGCGATATAAGGACCGACAAATTTACCAACTAAAAATCCTACAATTATCGTTAGTATCGGAGAAATTAAAATATCTAATTTAGTACGTCCCGCATATAATCTAGAAAGTTCAGTTGCAGCTAATACTGCGATAAAACTTCCTGCAACGCCTCCAAATTCATAAGCACTATACCCAACTGTTACAGCTGAAAATATAACGAGAGGGTGTGCTTTTAGACCATATGCGATACTCGCACCGATCGCTGCACCCGTTAAACTCATCGCGAGTTCTCCAACCGGAATTAATTCACTAAACACTGGAACATAAGTCCCAATCGTTTTAATGATTAAACCGATAAGTAACGAAGAAAATA
>DWXM01000052.1 GCA_019119225.1 Candidatus Nosocomiicoccus stercorigallinarum | reverse complement strand
CGGTGCGAAACGACCGCTTCAATTAATACAGTATCGTCCGTTTGTAAGTCGTCTAACGTTAACTCACTTCCTGTACGTAACGTTAATCCCTTTACATCTTTAATATCACCAATCGACTCTAGTGTTGCACTAAATATTATTCTGTCACCAGCTTCTACGTATGTATAGGCATTTACTTCAGGAAGCGGGCGCTTATCACGAATAATTTCGATAATATATATTCCTTTTAACGCATGCTTTGTCACGTCTAACACCGAATGGTTAGAGTACTCAAAATCTTCACCGATCTCAGCTTCAGCTAAAAACTCTTTTGTTTCACTCTCAATCTTTTCAGTCGCTCCGAGGTGTGTCGGAAGTAATTTATACCCAATTGTGACAAGATAAATTAAACCAACAATTAATATAAAAATACCAACTGGCGCGAGTTGAAAGAAGCTATAGCCTTCTTTACCATCTGAAATTAGTAGACCGTGAATAATTAAATTTGTTGACGTCCCAATTAATGTGAGAGTCCCTCCAATAATCGTAATATACGATAAAGGAATTAAAAATTTCGATGGACTAAATCCACGTTTTAATGCCCAATCTTTAATTACCGGTGTGAGTGCTAATACGATAGGTGTATTATTTAAAAATCCTGACGACACCCCGACAGGTGGTAGGAGTTTTAATAATGCCATTCTCGGAGAAGTATTGTCACCAAGTAACTTATAGATGACCCCTTCAATAACACCATGTTTTTCAATCGCACTCGCCACAATAAATAATAGTAATATCGTCATAAGTCCTTCGTTACTAAATCCACTAAGTGCATCTTCAGTTGAAATCATATTTGTCATTAAAAATATAACTAAAAATAAAAATACGACAAAATCTGCTCGAATCACTTCAAATAATAATAGCATGAGCATTATGATGATCATGACTAATACAAACAACATTTCTAATGTCATACATATCTTCCTTAAATTGTTAATTAACTCTATGATGACTTATTTCTCATAAAAATAAACCACCTGATAAGTTTATCAAGTGGTTTTATATTACTTAAGTTAATTTTTAGCGAATTTGTTTCTTATATTCATAAGTACTTCGTAAACGATCGGTACAACGATTAATGTGAGTAATGTCGATGATACGAGACCACCAATCACTGTAATACCGAGCGCTCTAGAAATTAATACAGATGAATCTCCACCGAAAATAAGTGGCGTTAACGCACCGATTGTCGCAAGTGCGGTCATAAGAATTGGTCTTACACGTGTCGACGCTGCTTCGAGTAACGCTTCACGAGTTGAAAGACCTCTATCTTCCATATGAATGACTCGGTCGATTAAAACGATCGCGTTCGTTACAACAATTCCAATTAACATAAGTAGTCCAATTAGCGCAGGAACAGACAATGTTTCTTTTGAAATAAGTAACGCGATAATAACCCCTGTAATTGTAAATGGTAATGAGAAAAGAATTGAGAACGGTGCGATTCCACCGTGAAACGTTAAGACAAGTACAAGATATACGATAAGAATCGCTGCTAACATTGCAAGTCCTAACTGGTTAAAACTATCTTCAATATCCTCATTCGTTCCACCAACTTTTACAGTTACATCTTTGTCGATGTTAAGTTTATTGACTTTTTCTGAGACGTCATTTGTTACTGTACCGACGTCATCACTTAATATTTTTGCTGTGACAGTTGCAGAAGTATCACCATTGACACGTTTAATCGTATCTTGTGTTTCACCTTTTTCT
This sequence comes from Candidatus Nosocomiicoccus stercorigallinarum, assembly GCA_019119225.1. GTDB lineage: Bacteria > Bacillota > Bacilli > Staphylococcales > Salinicoccaceae > Nosocomiicoccus > Nosocomiicoccus stercorigallinarum. The sequence goes on along the minus strand of DWXM01000052.1, from coordinate 4,444 downwards.
AAACTAGTAAAGTCACTAAGACTCACTGTTTCTCCGAGTGCTGTTTTAAACTTATGGTTTTCTAATTCTTCTTCTGTCCAGTTATCTTTTGTTTCATGTTTTAAAATTACTTCTTGAGTTTTACCAGCTTCACCGACTTCAGTCACAACTTCTTCCGGCTCGTACTGATTTAATTCCATCGCAATTTGACCAGCAGTAAGACCGAGTTTCGCTGCTTCATCGTGATCTACAGCAACTTTATACTCAGTATACGTTTCACTAATATCTGAACTCACATTAGAAAGTGAGTCATCATCACTTAATGCTTGTTCAATATCATTTGCTGCATTTTCAAGTGCTTCACTATTATTACTTGTAAGTGTCACTTTAATTTCATTGGATGCTCCACCAGTCGCAACATCTAAATTTGACCACGTACCTTCATGGTTAAACGCTTCGATTTTTTCTAATACTTTTGATGGTTCTTCTTCGAAGTTTTCAGTGTCTTTATCATACTCAACCATCATTGCCATATCATTTGACGCAACTGGATTAAATGGATTCTCTCCACCTGCAGAGTATTGAATATTTAAAACATCATCGTTTTTCTTCAGTTCCTTTTCTACCTCTTCACCGTGTTTAACAACTTCTTCAATCTTTTCTCCTGGTGACGGTTTATAAGTGAGTGCTAAGAACTTATCTTCACCTGTAGAAATGAAACTTGTACCAACAAATGGTGTGAGTGCTAAACTTCCGATAAATACAATAATTAACAGTGAACTTGTAATGACTTTATGAGAGAGTGTCCACTCTAAAATACGTCTATAACTATCTGCAATTTTACTATGTTCATGATGCTTTTTACGCTTAACACCTTTTCTAAAGAATAAGTGCGCAAGCATCGGTACAATCGTAATCGCAATTAAGAGTGACGCAAGTAAAGCAAATACGACTGTTAACGCGAATGGTTTAAATATTTGTCCGACTTCACCTGATACAAATGCAAGTGGTATGAATACGACAATCGTTACAATTGTCGATGACATAATCGGGATAAACATCTGCTTCGTTGCTGACGTTATTAACTCTCTACCTTGAAGTTGTTCGTCTTCTTTAGTCAGTCGTCGGTAGATGTTTTCTATAACAACAATCGAGTCATCAATTACACGTCCAATCGCAACAGTCATAGCACCTAAAGTCATAATGTTAATTGTAACGTCGAGTTGTTTTAAAACTAAAAATGCAATTAAAATAGACATTGGAATTGAAACGACCGCAATTAATGTCGAACGAACATCTCTTAAGAAAAGTAGAATGACAATGATTGCGAATACTGCACCGAGTAACGCTTTTTCAAACATCGTCTTAATAGAATCTTCGATCGGTTTTGCCTGGTCCATCATAAGTACTGCGTCGATATCTTCATTATTCTTTAAATAATCATTAACAGTATCTTTAATATCGTTAACTACGCTTACTGTGTTTGACTCGTTTGATTTTACAACTTGAATTGCTAGAGAGTCTTTACCGTTTGTTTTAGAAATTGATTCACGTTCAGAAACTGTTTCAACATCTGCAATATCTTTTAATTGAACTGTTGGAAGACCTTTTTCTAGCGCTTCTTTTTCCATTTCTTTTTCGAATTTTTCACGTTCTTTATCTGACATTGCAGCAAGTTTTGCTTTCGTTTCATCGTCGATTTCAGGTGCTTCAGGTTCTCCTGCAGGAATTTTTAATTCTTTTAAATCGTCTACAGTACTAAATCGACCGTCAATTAAAATCGAACGAAGTTCATCTTCAAACGTATACAATCCAAGTGGATAATTTTCAGCAGCACCAGATATGTATTTTAAAACATCTTCTTCGCTTAAATCATTCTTATTGAGCGCTTTTTCGTCAAACGATAGTTCGACACGTTCTAACATTTGACCAGAAAACGATGCACTGGATACGCCGTCAACACTCTCAATTTCAGGAATTAAGTCATCTTCTAAACGTGTTGTTAATTCATTTAAGTCATCTGCGTCTTCAGTAAAAGAATAACTAATGACTGGGAAAGTGTACATCGAAATCGTATCGATTTCTGAAGACTCTGCCCCTTCAGGGAGCTCTATTTCATCGATCATCGTTTCTACTTCATCTTGAGTCTTATCCATATCTGTACCAAACTGATAGGTTACAGTCACTGCTGAAGCATTTTGAAGGGACTGACTATCTATTTGTTCGACGCCTTCCATCCCTTTTATACGTGACTCAATCTTATCAGTCACATCATTTAATACCGTTTCAGGCGTTGCACCTGGATACGGTGTTGTAATTGTAAGAACAGGTGAGTCTAAATCCGGTAACATTTCCATCTTCATTTTAGAAGCTGAATACAACCCACCAAACGCGATAATAATTGTCATTAAAAATATCGCAAGTTTATTTTTAATAGAGAAATCTACTATTCTTTTAACCACATTTTCACCTCATTTTTATTCTTTAAATTATATCATATACACAGTTAAAAAAGCCTAGAGATTGCTTAAAAAACAAGTATCTCTAGGCTATTTAAACACCGTTATTTTTCCTCTTTTGTCGGCATCGATTCTCCTTCGACGACCGCTTTAATACTCGGCTCTAAAAACTCAACAACGTCAATAAATGCTAATTCAACTGTCGGTGTTCCCATTGCACTTGATCCGATTTCATCTTGCTCAAAGTGAAATTGTACCGTATCTCCTTTAAAGTCAACATTATTAAACGTTTTAGAAGTGTCCATAATACGTTCTTCTAACTTTTTCTCATCGTAATATGGAGCAATTGACGGTGTGTCTTTAATCGACTGATCTAGACGATAAAACAACGCTTCACGCGTCGTTGGTTCAGTGTCAAATAAATTATCTCTTAACACCGCTTCACCACTACTTGTGTTTACAGCAAGTATTCCGTGGTGAGAGTAATCTGTATCTGTCGTTAGTTTAACTACTTTAGTAATATTAAACATAAAAATTTCGCCCCTCACGTCATGAGGGTTAAAAACAATCCTTAAAGAAGCTTCGCCACTCGTCTCATCTGCTTCAGCAAGATTAACGAAATCTTCGTACTCTCTGTCACGAGTTTTTTCAATTTTTTCATCAATTCTCTTCTCGCCAAAGTGCGGATAATGTAACTCAACATCATAATCTTTAGCGACAAAATTATAACTGTCAAATTCTTTAAACTTAGATTTTTCCTTATATACATACCCGTTTTCTAATTCAACGGGATCATTTTCAGTACTACATGCTGCGAGTACTATCGTCATTAAAATCATAAGCATAAAGAGGCCTAAACGTTTCATACAAACGCCTCCGTAGATGTTATGTAATATTATTGTAACATAATGAAAACAGATATTGACAGATGACGGTGAAGAAATTGTGATGTGTTTAATTAATAGTCTATATATATTATAATTAAGTAAAATTGTTAAAGTAATACGTTAGGAGTTAACTATGAATACATTAACCTATATCGTCAATTGTTTAAAAGACGAAAGAAAAGTTTCAGAAACTTTAGATAGTATTCTCAAACAAAGAGAACAAAGCTTTCAATTAAAAATTATTATATCTGAAGAAGATTCTTCAATAAAAAATCTAATAACAGAGAAATTATCTCATTTCAAAAATAAATATGAAATTACAGAAATTGACCCGACATTAAATTTAGCAGAACAAAGAAATATTTCTTTAAATAATATAGAAACTGAATTCTTTATGTTTATAGATGCGGGCGATATTTTACCATCATATACAACTGGTTTTTATTTAGAACAAATTAAGAAAAATGATATTGTCTTCTCATCGGTTTTCACAAAAACATATAACATCCCACAATTCATAGATATAAATAAATTAAAAGTGAATGAAAATATTTTAGAAGATAACAACACTAATATTGGAAGACGAAGCACTTCTACAAATGTTGTATTTAAAACATCCATTATTAATAACAACAATATAAAATTTAATACGAATATAGGTTCATACGCTGAGTGGGCGTTTGTGCTTGACGCAATTCATAATGCCAGAAAAACTGATTATTATTATAAGTTCCCTTTATACTATCGTGATGAGAATCACGATTCATTAAACATATTAAAATATGCTGAAAATGATTTTGATGATGAATTTAAAGCATATGTTAAGAACTTTATTAGATATATTTATAAAGCTCATAATGATAGAATACGTCAATTTATGATTAACGACTTAAAAGATAAATTAGAAACTGAATTTGACCCGCATCATCCCCAAGTCGCAGAACGTTATAAAAATAATAAAGATTCACTCGAAATCGTTGCGAAATTTTTAAATAAAAATCTGTTTAATAAAACAAAGCCATTCTTTAACATTGAAATGTATGCTTTAATGCGTGGAAATACTGGATTTGCAAACCACATTAATAGTTTTAGATATAAATCAAGATTACTTAAACAAGT
>DWXM01000051.1 GCA_019119225.1 Candidatus Nosocomiicoccus stercorigallinarum | reverse complement strand
CATTGATGACTTCTTTACTTTGTAAGTTATGTTGTTTCGCGTATTCATGAATTCTAATCTTACTCATTGAATCACGTTCCTTTCTCATTCAGCTCTAACAACTTCTTTTTAAAGCCGTTATCCGTGATACCAAGTACGACTCTATTATAAGCACCTGTCGCAACTGATAACTCTTCAGTCGTATAAGTTTCAATTAAAGTGATGGACTGAGTCGTTGTTTTATCACGTATTCTCTTTTTTGTACTATTCCCTGCGTCACTCGCTAAGTAAACGAGTTTCACTTGTCTTTGTTTCATACCGTCTAAAGTTAACGGTTCTCCGCTCGTAATTTTACCGGCTCTTGTCGCAATACCGAGTAAATTTAATTCTTTACTCATCGTTTTGGGATATCCTCACGGTAAATTAAACGGATGATTTCGTCGTAAACTGGATCTAATACGTCAGTGCTTACGCCAAGTTTACTTTCAAGTAATTGTTTTTCTCTCGCATGTTCAACTTGTTTTAAGTCCTTTTGTACATATGCGCCGCGACCATTTTTCTTACCTGTTTCATCCGCGAACACTTCACCGTCTTTTGTTTTTACGATTCGAATAAGATCTTGCTTTTTAAACATTTCACCAGATAAAATATCTTTTCTCATTGGAATTTTACGTGCCATAGTTCTCACACCTTAATTTTCTTCTGATGGTTCTTCAGCTAAAGCTTCTACTTCAAATTCTTCATCTATTTCGACATCTGAATCTAAAGCCACTGTCGCTTCCTCAGATTCGTTGTACTCTGATTCAGCAATAATATCAATCTTCCAACCTGTTAACTTCGCAGCAAGTCTCGCGTTTTGTCCACGTTTACCAATTGCTAATGATAACTGATTGTCTGGTACGACAACAGTCGTTGATTTCTCTTCATCGTCAATTATAACGTCGACAACTTCTGATGGTGATAACGCATTTTTAACGTAAACTTTCGGATCATTATCAAATAACACGATATCAATTTTTTCTCCAGATAATTCTTCGACAATCGCTTCAACACGAGCGCCTCTTGAACCGACACATGATCCCACCGCATCGACGTTTTCATTTTCTGCGTAAACTGAAATTTTAGAACGCTCACCTGCTTCTCTAGCAACACTCATAATAAGTACTGTTCCGTCATAAATTTCGGGTACTTCTTCTTCAAAAAGTCTCTTTAAAAGGTTAGGATGTGTGCGTGAAACGTAAATTTGCGGACCGCGTGTCGTTTGTTCTACTTTACTTAAATAAACGCGAATTCTGTCTCCTGTTTTATACGTTTCATTTGCCATACGTTCTGACTCTGGAAGCACTGCATCCGTGTTTCCTAGTGTGACGTAAACAAATCGTTTGTCCACTCTGTCTACAGTACCTACAAGTAATTCGTCTTCTTTATCGATAAATTCTTCATATAAGATTTCACGTTCAGCATCTCTAATTCTCTGCATCACTGCTTGTTTAGCAGCTTGTGCACCGACTCGGTTAAAGTCTGACGGTGTAATATCTTCGTCAAACGGATCGCCGACTTCGTAAGCTGGGTTATATTCACGTGCAGTCAGTAAGTCGATTTCTGCTGTTTCATCTTCAACTTCTTCTACGACATCTTTACGTGAAACTACTCGGTAGTTTCCTGTGTCCATATTGATTTCTACACGAACATCTTTATGGTCTTTATAGTTCTTTTTATAAGCGGTTAAAAGCGCCGCTTCAATTGCTTCAATGAGTACCTCTTTCGGGATATTTTTTTCTTTTTGAATGTACTCAATCGCATTCAGTAATTCCTGATTCACTTATATTCCTCCATTCATAGTAAGACAGCTTTACGAATTACAGCAATTTTACTGCGGTCAACTTCAACCGTTTTTTCTCGTGTTTTGTCACGGTACTTAATTGTTACTGTATGTTCATCGTAATTTGTGAGTATACCTGTCCACTCTTGTTCACCATTAATATGCTGGTATGTTTTTACGTATATACCATTATTTAACGTCGTCTCTAAATCTTTTTCAGTTTTAATTGGACGTTCTGCCCCTGGTGAAGAGACATCTAGGAAGTAATGACCATCGATAATATCCCATTCGTCAAGCTTATCTGCAAGTACTTCACTGCCTCGTACACAGTCATCTAACGTAATACCGCCCGGCTTATCTAGATAAAATCTTAAAAACCAATCTTTACCTTCTTTTTTGTATTCAACTTCAATCAGTGAATAATCTAATTCTTCAACAACGGGTTCAGCTAATTCAAATATCTGTTGTTCTCTTTTATTCACTATTACCGTTCACCTCACTTAAAACGTAAGAAAAGAGCGTACATACAGTGCGCTCTTTCCCCATTTCTACAACATTTATTTCCATTTGATTATACCACAACAAAAACTATAAGTCGAATATTGATAGTTGGGCTTTATCAGGTAGATGATCTAAACTGCCAAGTTCTGTTAAGTAGTCGATAACTTTTTGTGAAACGCCTGCTTTTTTATTTAAATCTTCTTTACTGATAAAATTCTCTGTTTCTCTCACTTGTGCGATATTTCTCGCAACACTAAGCCCAAGTCCAGGTACCGCTGTAAATGGCGGAATCAAAGAATTTCCTTCGATAATAAAGTTTTCTGGATGAGATTTTTCTATATCAATCGGTTGCATCTCAATGTTGCGGTGTCTCATTTCGTTTACGATTTCTAAGACGATTAATAAATCTTTTTCTTTTTTCGTCAGTTCGTTATAGTTATCTTTCATTTCCTTAACTTTTGTACGTAACGTCGATTTATCTTTTGTCATCGTCATTAAATCAAAGTCGGCTGCACGCACACTTAAATATGCTGCATAATATTCTTTAGGATAATGAACTTTAAAATACGCAATTCTTACAGCCATTAAAACATATGCTGCTGCGTGAGCTTTTGGGAACATGTACTTAATTTTTAAGCATGAATCGATATACCAATCTTCGACACCGTTTTGTTTCATAGTTTCAATCCACTCAGGTTGTAAACCACGCCCTTTACGTACACTCTCCATTATTTTAAATGCTAAGCTCGGTTCGAGTCCCTTATACATTAAAGTCACCATAATATCATCACGACAACCAATTACCGTTGAAATATCACAAATACCTTTACGAATTAAATCTTGAGCGTTACCTAGCCAAACGTCTGTACCGTGAGAAAGTCCAGAAATTTGAACAAGTTCACCGAACGTATTTGGTTTCGTGTCTTCTAACATTTCTCGAACGAATGGTGTTCCGAATTCTGGTACACCGTATGTCCCAGTGTTACTCATAATTTCATCTCGAGATACGCCGAGCACTTCTGGTCCTTCAAACAATTTCATCGTATCTTTGTCGTCGATTTGAATTGTTTTAGGATCAACTCCTGTTAAATCTTCAAGCATTCGGATCATCGTTGGGTCAACGTGACCTAAAATATCAAGTTTCAATACGTTTTCGTCAATACTATGGAAATCAAAGTGTGTCGTACGCCATTCACTTGTCGTATCGTCTGCTGGATACTGGATTGGTGTAAAGTCAAAAACGTCCATTGAGTCTGGTATAACGATAATACCTCCTGGGTGCTGACCAGTCGTACGTTTAATTCCTTCACTTTCACTTGATAATCTATCAATTTCTGCTTTACGTTTTCGTAATCCATGGTCATTCATATAACCATTGACATAACCAAACGCAGTTTTATCTGCCAATGTTGAAATTGTACCTGCGCGGTACACGTAGTCTACACCGAACAGTTCTTTTGTATAGTTATGTGCCGTTGCTTGGTATTCACCACTAAAGTTTAAGTCGATATCAGGAACTTTATCTCCTTTAAATCCTAAAAACGTTTCAAACGGAATATCTTGGCCTTCTTTAATAAACGGAATGCCACATGATTCACATTCTTTATCTGGTAAATCGAATCCTGAGTTATATTTACCGTCATCAAAAAATTCACTATGTTTACATTTCGGGCAAATATAATGCGGTGGCATTGGATTTACTTCCGTAATTCCCATCATAGTTGCGACTAAGCTTGACCCAACCGAACCACGACTTCCAACTAAATAGCCGTCATCTAATGATTTTTTTACGAGTTTTTGTGAAATTAAATAGACCACTCCAAAACCGTTAGAAATAATACTGTCTAATTCTTTTTTAAGACGTGCTTCAATTATCTCAGGAAGTGGATCACCGTAAATTTCTTTTGCTGTTGAATACGTCAGTTCTTTGACTTCGTCATTCGCGTTTTTAATTTCCGGAGTAAATAAGCCGTTTTTAATAACTTCAACTTCGCCGATTTCTTTACTAATTTGATTCGTATTTTCAACGACAATCTTTTCTGATAACTCTTCACCTAAAAATGAAAAATCCTCAAGCATTTCTGTCGTCGTTCTAAAATGTGCATGAGGTAACGTTTGACGAGATAATGGGTTCCCTGGGTTACCTTTAATTATAATTTCACGACGAATTTTATCTTTCTTATCTAAATAGTGTGTGTTACCAGTGGCAACGACTGGAATTGATAATTCTTCGCCGATTTTAATCATATTATAAACGAGCTCTTCGTACATATCATCATCACGAATTAATTCACGTTCATAAAGATGAACATATAGATCTTTCGGGAACACCTCTAAATAATCATAATATCTTGCTTTAGATAATGCTTCGTCATATGACTTTTCAAGTAATGTTCTAAATACTTCACCGTTATCACACGCACTACCAATAATTAAACCTTCACGATGAGTATCTAACATATGCTTTCTTACACGCGGTACTTGATAGAAACTTTCAGTTAAACTGTCTGATACAATTTTAAATAAGTTTTTAAGTCCCGTTTGGTTTTTAACTAAAATCGTTGCGTGCGACGGTTTACTTAATTTAAATGCATCTTCACGTGCGAGCGTATTAATTGCTTCATGCGTAAATATATCATTCTCTTTAAGTTGTTGAAGCATTTTAATAAATATAAACCCTGTCGCTTCAGCGTCATATATTGCTCGGTGGTGTGAAACAAGTTCAACATTGTAATGTTTTGCGAGCGCTGCTAAGTTATGACGTTTTAGGCTTTTGTTTAACACTTTCGTAATTTCTAACGTATCGATGACTGGATTTTCTGACGGTCCGAATCCAAGTTTTGTATAGGCCGTATCGATAAAGCCCATATCAAACGTCGCGTTGTGTGCAACATATATACCGTCACCGACCCAGTCTCTAAATTCAGGAATCACTTCTTCAAATTCACGTTCGTTTTCTAACATTTGATCGGTAATCCCCGTTAAGTTTTTAATGACTTCAGATAATGGTTCGTGCGGATTTATAAAGCTTTCATATCGGTCGATAATTTCACCTTTATGCACTTTAACTGCTGCGAGTTCGATGATTTTATCGTATCTGCTGGATAACCCTGTCGTCTCAACGTCAAATACGATATATGTCGCATCATCTAGTCTTACTGAGCTTTCTTTAAATGCAAGTTTTGCACCGTCTTCAACAACATTTGCTTCCATACCAAAGATGACTTTAATATCTTTATCTTTTGCGTAGTTATAAGCGTTCGGAAACGCTTGGACGTTATTATGATCAGTAATCGCAATCGCAGGGTGACCATATTCAATTGCTCGGTCAATATAATCTTCAGCTGTCGTTACAGCATCCATCGCACTCATCATCGTATGAAGATGAAGTTCAACGCGTTTCTTTTCACTTTTATCTTCATGTTTTGGTGGTTTTATTTCAGTTAATGCGCGTAAATTCATGACTAAGTCTTTTGCGAATTCGTCGTATTCAACGTTACCTTCTACAATGACCCAGTCGCCTTCATTTAACGCTTCAAATACTCTTGTTTCTT
>DWXM01000050.1 GCA_019119225.1 Candidatus Nosocomiicoccus stercorigallinarum | reverse complement strand
ATAAGTAACGAAGAAAATAATCCAAGCGCCATAAAGCTCATTGAATCAATGAACCAGCGCTTTAATAAAGTTCTCATCCTCTTAACTCCTGGACTTTTTCTTCATCAATTCCTTTAATTAATTCAGTTAATAGTTTTTTTGCTTCTAAGTAGTCATTTTTATTAATAATTGAATGACTTGTATGGATATATCTTGAGCAGATTCCAACAACCGCACTTGGTACTCCGTCGTTAGACACGTGAATACTTCCAGCGTCTGTACCACCTGGAGATAAATAATACTGATACTTCACGTTATGATCTTCAGCTGTTTTTAGTAAGTAGTCTCTCATTGGCTTACTTAAGATCATCGTACCATCTTTAATTCTAAGTAACGTACCTTCACCAAGTTTACCAAGGTCATCTTTTTTACCAAGCATATCGTTTGCTGGTGAACAGTCGACAACAAACGCAACGTCAGGTTTAATTAAGTTCGCGCTTGCTTTTGCACCTCTTAAACCAACTTCCTCTTGAACGTTTGCACCGATGTATAAGTTACAATCAAGCTCGACGTCTTTTAATGCTTCTAGTACTTCTAAAGCAATTAAACATCCATAACGGTTGTCCCATGCTTTCGCTAAAAACTTATCGTTCGTTAACTTCTCAAACTTAACACTTGGTACGATTGAATCTCCAATATTTACACCCATTTCTAGCGCTTCTTCTTTAGAATCTGCACCGATATCGAGTAACATATCTTTAATCTTTGTACCCGTATCTTTTGATTCACCACGTCTAAAGTGAACCGGTACACTTCCGATTACACCAGTAAGTTCTTTATTATCATTTGTTCTTACAGACATTCTTTGACTCAGTAATACATCTTCAGACCAACCGCCAAGTGGTGTGAATTTTAAAAATCCGTTATCTGTAATTTCAGTAACCATAAAACCAACTTCGTCCATGTGACCAGCAACTAAAACGTTAGGAGCGTTTTCATTTTTTGATTTCTTAACCGCAAAAATGCCGCCTAGACCATCATTGATATAATCGACATCTAACGTTTCAAATTCTTCTCTTAAATAATTACGTACTAAATCCTCAAATCCTGGTGCTCCATGTAGCTCTGTTAATACTTTCATTCTTTCTAAAGTTTTCTCGCTAAAATCCATGTAAATTCTTCCTTTCTAAATTTATATTTATTAATGATTATGGTAGACTAACAGAAAGGGAGGCTACCATAATGTCAAAACGAAGTTTTTGGACAATTGTCCTAAGTGTTGTAGCAATTGTACCTGTAATTTTATGGGTAATTTCAAGACGTACAATCGATGTTGATAAAGTACTAGATAACCTTTACTTACAATTCGATGGTATTTCTTTTGTATCTGTTGACTACAATCAGTCAAATTCAGAACGATTTGGCCAAAACCCAAAAGTACTTCATGGAGTTGTTCACGTTGAACAAGGCGATGACCTTCAAAAGTACAATTTCACTGCAAATAAATATACTGGTGAAATCATGGAGATTACTGTTCAGTAATTTCCATGTTTTTATATATGAATATATTTTATCAAACTATTGTGATAACAGAAACTAAGAAAAAAGCACCTTTTATAGGTGCTAAAACTGAATGACTATTTTATAAATTTTAAATCCTTTACTACTGAACTTTTCTTCATATTCTGTACGAATGTTGTCTTCATCTTCGTCATCATGTAAATCTAAGTTAACTTCTAAAAATTTTGTACCAAATTGATTTAAAGATATTAAGCTATATTCAAATAGTCCTCTATTATCTGTTTTAAATTGTAACGTTCCAGTGTCATTTAAAATCTTTTTATATTGTGATAAAAATGACTCATATGTTAGGCGACGTTTTTCATGACGGTTTTTCGGCCATGGATCAGAGAAATTTAAGTAAATTTTAGATACTTCATCTTCATTAAAATATTCATCTAGTAAGTTTGCGTCATATAATAGTAAACGAACATTTTTTAGTCCTTCTTCAAGTACTTTTTCTAATACTCTAATTAGAACGTTTTTCTCAATTTCAATACCAACAAAGTTAATATCGGGATTCTCTTTCGCTAGCGTTGTAATGAATTGCCCCATCCCGGTACCAACTTCTATATGAATATCGTTATCATTATTAAAAAACTCTTTAATATTATTTTTATATGAACCGTCTATGTCGACGATATGATTATTTTCTTTTAGAAAATCCATCGCCCACGGTTTATTTCTCATTCTCACAATTTTTACCTCTATATAAACATATCTTTTTCTAAAATATCATTTAAGAAAATAATCCAGTCGTTCATTTCTTTAAATCTTTTACGATCTTCATACCACTGAATCATCGTTAAACATTGAATTAACGTATACCACTTCATACGTTTTCTAAAGTCATGGTCAAGCGTTTTACCATATTTAGATAGCCACTCTTCCCAGTCTTTAAAATCAACATAAGTATATAAAATCATACCAATATCAATTGCTGGATCTGCAATCATTGCACCTTCCCAGTCGACTAAGAAAAGTTCATCTTCATCTGATAATAACCAGTTTTTATGGTTCACATCACCGTGGCATACTCTACAAAAATCTGGATCGATTTGTGGCACTTTATTTTTTAAGTATTTGATTGCAGCTCTCACTGTATGGTGTGCATTAATTTTTGGTGACAGTGAGGTTTCAATTTTATTTAATAATAATTCTGGAAGCATCGGTTTCATACCGAGCTGTTCTAGTGTGTTTAATAACTTATTTGATGAATGAATTTTTTGCATCAGTGAAGCGACACGGTTAGAATTCATTTCTTCTTCTGTCAGTGTTCGACCATTTTTCCAGTGTTGTGCGGTAATCACTTCGCCTGTTTCGATACGTTTAGTCCAAACAAGCTTTGGTACAATTCCTTCAACTGACAACATCGTTATAAACGGGCTTGTATTACGTTTTAAAAAGAATTTGTCGCCATTAATTTCTGCTTTATAGGCGTCACTTGACGATCCACCTATCGGATCTAACGTCCAGCCTAATTGATAGAAATGTTCCACCGTGTGTTCACCTCGCTTTTAAAATATCGTCATTAAAAAATGCGCTAAGTAAATATTTAATTAGCGCACTTTTAATTGTATTTAAAATAATATCCACTTTTAGTATTAAATTCAAGATAAAAATTAAGTCGAAATATGACAACTGTTGTTAATTCATTGATGATAAGTGCTTAAGGCTAGCGTGTTTTTATAGTTGTTTTTTTGTTAACTAAAGTTAAATATTGTTAATCGAATGTACGTTCCTTTTTAACGAAACGATAATTCACATTTTACTTTATATATTTCAATCCATCGTGAAGTTATTATTATTCAACAAGTGCCTCTTCAACTAATATTTTGTATAATGCTTCTAAATAAATCGTCGTTGCAAGTACTAATTCATCCACTGGCATTTGTTCATTTGCTTGGTGCATTGTATCTTTTGTTCCTTTAAACATCGCACCATATGCAACCCCTTTTTCTAACACACGTGCATACGTACCTCCGCCAATAGTAAATGGTTCCGTATCGTCTTCTACGTAATTTTTGTATGTGTCTGTTAATACTTTAACGAGTGGAGAATTTTTTTCAACATAGTGCGGTACTTGATTGCTAATGTTTTCTACCGTAATTCTATATGTTTCAACTTCTTTTGCTAACTTATCAATCGCTGCTTTAAAGTCCATACCTAATGGATATCGTAAGTTTACACCGAAATAACTTTTACCCTTTAAATCGTAGCGAACGATTCCTGTATTGACAGAAGTTTCACCCATTTCTTCGTGTTCAAAATCCATTTTAAACTGCTCACCATCGAAGTTATCTCGAATATAGTGATCATAAAATGATAAGAATTCAAATGCACGTTGATCGATTGAAATAATTTTTAAAAATCTTAATAACTCTAACCCAGCATTTTTCCCTTCGAGTGGTGTTGAGCCGTGCGCACTTTTACCATGTACGATTAAATCAACTGTATCTTCATTTTTAACGAAGTCGCCTGTTAACTTCATTTCCTCTAAAAATGCGTCAAACGATTGTTTCAATTTGTCAGCATCGTCTACTGTGATATTCGCAGTTGCAGATTCAGGAACCATGTTGTAACGTTCACCAGATGTAAACTTATTTAAAACAACGTCACCGTATGCTTTAGTATCACTTTCAAATACTAAATCAAATGTTGTAATTCCTTTTTCACCGTGAATCACTGGAAATTCTGCGTCAGGTGCAAAACCAAAGTTTGGCATTTCTTCTTTTTTAAAGTAAGCATCTGTACATAACCAATCCGATTCCTCATCAGTACCGACAATTAAACGTACACGTTGTTTTAACGGTACATCAAGTTCTTTTAAAATTTTCATTGCGTAATAAGCTGCGATTGTCGGACCTTTATCATCTTGGACACCGCGAGCGTAAATCACACCATCTTTAATCACCGGATTGTAAGGATCTGTGTTCCAGCCAGTACCAGCAGGCACGACATCTACGTGACCTAAAATACCAAATAAATCGTCTCCACTACCAAGTTCAATATGACCCGCTAAGTTATCGACAACTTTAGTATCCATACCGTCACGCTCACCTAGAGATAACATGTACATTAACGCCTCTTTAGGACCATTACCAACTGGTGCATCTGGCTTACTTTCACCTCTAACACTCTCAATTGAAAGAAGCCCTTTTAAATCTTCTAACATTTTATCTTTATACTGATTCACAATTTCATTAAAATCCATACAAATTCCCCTTTCCGTTTGTAATTTATTATACTAAAGAAATTCGTCCATTGCATTCATATCAAAATTATATGAAATTAAAAAAGACCTTTTAAACATTTGTTTAAAAGGTCTAAAATTTACTCTTTCGTCATTAAAGTAAGTACAAAGAATAAAATATAACTAATTAATAATACTGATCCACCTATAATATATATAATTAGAGTGATACTTGACGGTAAGTTAAATGGGTTTACAAATTCAAAAAACATTCCTAATGTTAAGCCTATACTCCCGATGATTGCTGTCCATACATGAAGTTTTGTGAGTAGTCCTTCGTTTTGTTTAAACACTTTGTAAAATACAGACCACGAGAATAAGCTTAACCAACCAACGACAAGTATATGTGCGTGTATCGGTCTTAATTCATATGCGCCTGATCCCGCCATATGTGCACCCATCAATGCACCAATTAAACCAAATGCTGCTGAGAATCTAAGTAAAGTCTTACTATAGTTATTCATAGTTTCCTCCATATGTTTATTGTTAATTAAAACTATATAGAGTCAATATGAACGGAATATGAACGAATGAAAGATTTAAAAAAACCCTAAAACTTTTATAGTTTTAGGGTAAAATTGAATTACTTATCTTCTTTTACGATGTGTACATTATGATTGCTGTCGAAATGACCATCTTCTTCTACAACTTCATAATCTTTTTTATTACCTTGCTTTTTGTCATAGTTATCAAACTCTTTTTCAGTATCTTTCACAGCTTTTTTAGCATTATTCTTCTTTTGTTGTTTGCTATTAGATTTTTTAGCTTGTTTTTGTGTCTGTTTAACTTCATTCTCAGTTAAACCACCTTCATCAGCAAGGACTGATTTTGGTTCTGTTGCACTTTTATTGTTTGAAGAATCCGGTGTAGTGTAAACTTCATCTTTTTTGTCGTCTTTTTTATCTTCTACTTTTTCTTTAACTTCTTTTTTTTTTGATTCAGCTTCTTTTTTTACGTCTTCAGCTTTATCTTTGACTTCTTCTTTTTTGTCTTCAGCTTTGTCTTTAACTTCATCAGCTTTTTTCTGAGCTTTGTCTTTAACTTCGTCAGCTTTTGCAACAACTTTTTCTTTAGCATCATTTGCATTAGCTTTAAGCTCGTTTAAATCACTGCTTGATTTTTCTTGAAACTCTAAAGTTTCATCTTTAACTTTATCGACAGAATCTTTAGCTTTTTCAGCGAGTTCGTCTACTTTTTTATTAGCACTGTCCTGAACATTTTTGGCATATTGTTTTGGATCTTCTTTCGCTTTTTCAATTTCACGTTTTACCGCTTCTTCGTTATCAGCAATCTTCTTAATTGCATATCCAACACCTACAACTGCACCTAATTGTAATAACTTTTTAAATAACTTCTTCATTAAAAAACACCTCTTCGTTGTAATTAGTTTTGTCAACTATCTATTACATACCCCGAGATGTTTTTATATAAACTTAATTATATTAAATTTTTTAAATTATTAATTTCTTCTTCAGTCAGACGTCGATATTCTCCAAGTTCTAATGTGTTATCTAGTTGTAAATTACCAAACTCTACACGCTTTAGTTCTAGAACTTCATTGTTTAAATATTGGAACATACGTTTTACTTGGTGAAATTTCCCTTCTGAAATCGATAAATATACTTCATCGTCATTAATGACTTCGACTTTTGCTGGTTTTGTCGTAAAGTCTTTTAACGGTATACCTATTTCTAAAAAGCCGATATCTGATTTTGTGATATCATTTCTTAACTTGCAGTAGTATTTTTTTAATATATCTTTTTTTGGATTTAACAACTGATAACTTAATTTACCATCATTAGTAATAATAAGTAGTCCTGTCGTATCGATGTCTAAACGTCCGACAGGAAATAATTCTTTATATTGCGGATGATCAATTAAGTCAATAACTGTGTCATGCTCATAACTCTCTGTCGCTGATATTACATCTTTAGGTTTATTAAGCATAAAATACATAAACCCTTCTAAAACTACTTTATAGCCATCGACTTCAACGTAATCATCGTCTTTCACTTTCTCTTTTCTTGTTTTAATGACTTTACCATTGACAGTGACACGACCGCTTTTAATGATTTCACCGACTTCTTTTCTCGTTCCGTAATTTGCATGGGCTAAAAACTTATCGAGTCTCATAGGAATCTCACCCTACTTCTAATTTTTTCTGCACGATCGCCAAGTACTCTATCAGCTAATCCAGATTTAAATACAATAATCATATAAATCGATGCACCTACAATTACACATACCGCGAGCGTAATAATCGAATTTAGACGTACAGTTAAATCGAGTGATAACGCGAATAACCCATATACTATTTCTACTGCTAACAGCATTATTAAACTGTATGCAAGAATCTGCATTAATGGTGTTAATATTTTTCTAACACTAAATCGACCATATTTTTTAATAATGTAGAAATTAAAAATGACTCCAGATGATAATGCAATAATTGTTGACATTACCGCTCCAACAGTGTGGAAATACATAATTAACGGGATGTTTAACACTGCTTTTATGATTAGTACAAGTAGTACGACGAACACGTTAAAGTTTTGTTTTTCGATACCTTGAACAATCGACGCCGTCATACTAAATAAAGAAATGACGATACAAACAGGTGCATAAAACGTTAATATTTTAATTCCCATTTCGTTAAAACTATAAAACGATGTATACAATGGAACTGCCATAATCATCATACCGATTGCTGCTGGTACGACGAGTATTAATTGAAGTAATACCATCGAACTAACTTGATTTTCTAACTCATCAAACTTTTTTTGTTGGAAACTTTTCGTTATAAATGGAAGTATCGTAATTGAAAATGCAACCGCAAGACTTACCGGAATCATAACGAGTTTTTGAGTCGTAATATTTAGAATTCCAAACCATGCATCTTGTATATTTGACGGTACACCAATCATCGACAACGCGTTATTATGCGTTAATTGGTCAATAAACATCATCATCGGAAATGTAATCCCTATAACGACAAATGGAATTCCTGATAGAATAATTTCTTTATACATCTCTCTATACGATAATGTAATCCCCGTCGTGTCATTCTCAATATCTTTTTCAATCAATTTCTTTCTTTTAAACCAAAATACACCTAATGTAAAAATCGCACCAAGTGCTGCAATAAACGCTGCGAATACTGCGATTTGGTTTCCTTGTTGAATCGTACCGCCCATTACGCGGATGACAAAATACGAACCTGATAAAACAACTGTAATACGTACAACTTGTTCGACAACTGAAGATACACTTGTCGGTCCAAATGATTCAAATCCTTGGAATACTCCGCGCCACGTTGACATAAATGGTACGACAATAACCGCGAATGCAACAATACGAATGATATTCGTAATTTCAGCATGACCCCAGACGTGTGTGCCTGTTGAAGATGCTGCAAGCTGTATATCTGCAATTACTGGTGCTAAAAAGTAAAGAACTCCAAAGCTAAATAAACCTGAAATTAACATGACTACTAAACTTGAGCGATATAATTTTTGGGTCGTTTGATAAGCACCAAGTGAATTATATTTCGCAACGAACTTCGATACCGCCCCCGGTACTCCTGCTGACGCGATGGACAGCATTATCGTATACGGCGTATATGCATACCCATATAATGCGAGGTTTTCTTCTCCTCCCATAATACTATAAAATGGAATGATGTAGATCATTCCTAAAAATTGTGTAATGAGGCTCGCTGAAGATAAAAACAGCGTACTCCTAAACAATTTTTCGTTTGATTTTGACATATTCATACCTTCTTCTATAATCATTAAGCTATATTATAATAGATTCAGCACAATTTTTAAAATTATTTAAAGGTGGATTTCAATGTACGATACGATAATTATCGGTGGCGGTGTGTCTGGTTTAATGGCTGCAGTGGCTGCGAGCAAAAATAATAAAAAAGTACTCCTCATCGAAAAAAATAAAAGCCTCGGTAAAAAGTTATTAATTTCTGGTGGTGGACGTTGTAACGTCACGAATAACTTACCTTATGAAGAAATTATTAAAAACATTCCAGGAAACGGAAAGTTTTTATATGGACCATTCTCAATATTTGATAATCAATCAATCATTCGCTTTATTGAATCAAACGGTGTCAAACTTAAAGAAGAAGACCACGGCAGAATGTTCCCTGTTTCAAACAACTCTAAAGATGTTTTGCAAGTATTTTTAGATCATTTAGAAAAACAACATGTCGAGCTTAGATTAAATGAAGTCGTCAATGAAGTACTAAAAGAAGGCGATAAAATAACTGGTGTAAAACTAAAAAATGGAGACATTTTAAACTCAAGAAATGTTATCATTACAACCGGTGGAAGAAGTGTCCCTCAAACTGGATCGACTGGTGACGGATTTAAATTTGCTAAAAATCTCGGTCACACGGTCACTCAATTGTTCCCAACAGAAGTTCCAATTTTAAGTGACGAATTGTTCATCAAATCTGGCGAATTAAAAGGATTAAGTTTAAAAGATATTAAACTTTCCGTGTTAAAGAAAAACGGTAAACCAAGAATTTCTCACGAAATGGACATGTTATTTGCACACTTTGGAATCACAGGACCTGCTGCACTAAGATGCAGTCAATTTGTTTTAAAAGAACTTGAAAAACAAAAATCAGAGACTGTTAATATGGAAATAGACTTTTTTCCGGAGTTTTCTCCTGGGCAACTCAGACATATTTTAGATAAACATGTCAATAAACAAAAAGATAAGTCCATTCAAAATATTTTAAAACAGCAATTAGAAAATCGACTTGTCGAATTTATGTTTAAATACTTAAATCTCGATACAACAATGACTGGACATAACTTTGACAACGACTCTAAAAATAAAATACTAACATTTTTAAAGTCATTTCAATTTAAAGTAAATGGCACTCAGTCAATTGAAAAATCATTTGTTACTGGTGGTGGTGTGAATTTAAAAGAAATCAACCCGAAAACGATGGAAAGTAAAATTGTAAACGGACTGCATTTTGCAGGTGAAGTTCTAGATATTCATGGTTATACTGGTGGATATAACATCACAAGTGCACTAGTCACTGGCTATGTTGCAGGTTTACACTCACTCGAAAATTAAAAGTTAAGGAAGGTTATTAGTTATTATGAAACAATTAAAAAATGCTCCGAATTATTCATCTTTAGAATATAGAGAAGAACATATTTTACCTCTAATGAAAGAAACAAATGGCCGTTTAAAATTTTTAGAAAATCAAATTTTAAAGCAAAAAACTATATTACCAGAACATTTAAACGAACTCATTCGTAATCACGTTGAACATATGTTACTCGCGATGAGTTATGAACAAGTCGTATCATACCGTTTAGATGATGATAAACACCCAGTGCCACTTGATGATTACTATGCAATGCATGCATTATTTAGATCAACACCAGAACTATTTGAAACGTACGATTATACAGAATCTCAAAAAGAAACACATGAAAAAATATTAAGAGCATTAGATGAATATGTTGAAAGAGAAACACATCTAATTAAAGCACTACCGTTTAGTCATGAAGAATATTATGACGGCTTAGTGAAAGTGTTAGAACATTTAATTAAAAGTAATGTGCTGATTTTATCTAAAGTTTTAAACAAAAATTTTAGAACAGATGGACTCCCACATCTTGTGACAAGTGTCATTGAACAATTATTTGTCTACGCAGAAATGGATAACCCGTATATTACAAGTTATGCACAGTACAGTTTAGCGTTTTACGATCAATCTCTAAAACAACAAATGCTCGATGCTGAAATAAAAGAAGATTAATTTTAGGTAAACCTCATTTAAAATGAGGTTTTTTAGCATAATCTAAAAAAACGCTTTCTTTTTATTTTAATAACATGTATAATTAAAACACTTTAAAATTAGGAGTGATTACATGTTAATTAGTACACTACTCCCTTTTATTACAATGTCATGCTTATTTATTAGCATCGTTTTATTTAAAAAGTTTTTAATCAAAAAAATTTAGGAAACCCTTATAATTATTTAATTAAAATTAACCCCTTAAGTTTATTAACTAAAACTTAAGGGGTTTTTCATTAATTCGCTACGATGTTGACAAGCTTTCCAGGTACGACAATTACTTTTCGAATTGTTTTTCCTTCAATTGCTTCTTTCACTTTTTCATCGTTTAATGCGATTTTTTCTACTTCGTCTTTACTTAACGTTGGGTCCATCATAATACGTGCTTTTGGTTTACCAAGCACTTGGACGAGAATTTCTACTTCGTCTTCAACGAGTTTTGACTCATCAAATGTTGGCCATTCAGTATATGCGATTGTATCTGTCTCACCTAATTTTTCCCATAGCTCTTCAGCAATGTGTGGTGCGATTGGTGAAAGTACTTTTACGAGTCCTTTAGCATACTCAATAGAAATTTCATCTACTTTATAGGCCTCATTTACAAATACCATCATTTGTGAGATCGCTGTATTGAAGTGCATGTTATCAAAGTCTTCAGTCACTTTTTTAATTGTCTCATTATAAACTTTGTCGAGCTTAGCTGTTTCTTCATTTACAACTGTTTCTCTTAGTTGACCATCTTCATCAATTAAAAGTCTCCATACACGGTCTAAAAATCTTCTTGCGCCGTCTACACCTGTTGTTGTCCATTCAACTGAGGCATCTAATGGTCCCATAAACATTTCGTATAGACGTAGTGTGTCTGCCCCGTGACTTTTAGTAATGTCATCAGGATTCACAACGTTACCTTTAGACTTAGACATTTTTTCGTTACCTTCTCCAAGAATCATCCCTTGGTTAAATAACTTTTGGAACGGCTCTTTCGTAGGCACAACACCTAAATCATATAAGAATTTATGCCAAAATCTTGCGTATAGTAAGTGAAGTACTGCGTGTTCTGCTCCACCAACGTATAAGTCAACAGATAACCAGTGTTTTAACTTTTCTGG
>DWXM01000049.1 GCA_019119225.1 Candidatus Nosocomiicoccus stercorigallinarum | reverse complement strand
GACAAGTCTGCACTTCCGCACGGTGAACCAGGTGATCGTGTCATTAAAAAAGGTGACTTTTTACTGTTCGATTTTGGAATCGTGTCTAAAGATAACTATGTTTCAGATATGACACGTACATTTTTCATCGGTGAACCAGATGAAAAACAACGTGAAATCTACAATTCAGTACTAAATGCCAACCTAGCAGGCATTAAATCATCAACAATCGGTACAACGTTCAGTCAAATCGATAAAGCATCACGTGACGTCATAGAAGCGGATGGTTACGGTGAATACTTCACACACCGTGTTGGCCATGGACTTGGTCATGATTTACACGAAAGACCGTCAGTAGATGACAATAATCATGACGAATTAAACGAAGGTAACGTCATTACAATAGAGCCAGGTATTTACATTCCAGAATACGGCGGTGTTCGTATTGAAGACGCGTTATTTGCAGCAGAAGAAGGTCCAATTGTATTAAACGAATTTAAAAAAGATATCGACGGAATGATATTAAAATAAGGTGAGGGTAAATGATGACTCAACATACAAGAATAGAATCTGACTTTCTTGGTGAAAAGGAAATATCAAATGATGCGTATTACGGAGTACAATCACTTCGTGCAAAAGAGAACTTCCCAATTACTGGCCACCCATTAAACAAAGATCTCATTCGTGCATTAGGAATGGTTAAAAAAGCAGCAGCGATCGCAAACTTTAAAGTCGGTTACTTAGAAGAAGATAAAAAGAACGCGATCGTACAAGCAGCTGAAGAAATTATTGAAGGAAAACATGTGAAAGAATTTATCGTTGATAGTATCCAAGGCGGCGCAGGAACATCTATGAATATGAACGCAAATGAAGTAATTGCGAACCGTGCGTTAGAGATTCTCGGTAGAGAAAAAGGTGATTATGACTATATTTCACCGAATAACCACGTCAACATGGCTCAGTCAACAAACGATGCAGTACCAACGGCGATTCACTTAGCCATTCTGATGCGTGCTGAAGCGTTATTAGAAGTGATTGATACAATGCAAGATGCATTTAAAGAGAAGTCAATCGAGTTTGATGGTTATATTAAGATGGGGCGTACGCATTTACAAGATGCGATTCCGATTCGTCTCGGTCAAGAGTTTGGTGCATATGCACGTGTAATTGGTCGCGATAGAAAACGAATTGAACGTTCATTAGATGATTTAAAAGAAATTAATATCGGAGCGACTGCGGTTGGTACAGGGTTAAATGCAAGCGTCGAGTATATCGAACACGTCGTTAAAGAACTCAGCAGTATTTCAGGCTACGATTTAGTTTCATCAGAAAACTTAGTTGACGCCACACAGTTTACCGATGCGTACGTTGAAGTATCTGCGGATTTAAAAATTATGATGACGAACATGTCTAAAATCGCAAACGACATTCGTATGATGGCATCAGGACCTAAAGCTGGGTTATATGAAATTAAACTTCCAGGCCGTCAACCAGGATCATCAATTATGCCAGGTAAAGTAAATCCAGTTATGCCAGAAATGATTAATCAAGTTGCGTTTCAAGTGTACGGAAATGATTTAACAGTGTCACTTGCATCTGAAGCGGGACAGTTTGAGTTAAACGTTATGGGACCTGTATTAGTTTATAACTTATTACAGTCGATTGACGTGATGCATAACGGGTTTAAAGCATTTACTGAATACTGCGTCGTTGGAATTACACCGAACAAAGAAGTAATGGAAAACTACGTGAACGAATCACTTGGTGTAATTACAGCGTGTGTACCACATATTGGGTATAAGCAGTCATCAGAAATTGTAAAAGAAGCACTACTCACTGGAAAAGGTGTGAGAGAGTTGATTTTAGAGCATAGTATTTTAACGAAAAATCAACTCGATCATGTTTTAAATCCTTATGAAATGACAAATATCGGTATTTCAGAGTTACCAGAAGAATAATTAACGAACACATCTACAAGCAGAGTTTATTAAAACTCTGCTCTTTTATTTTGGAATTTTTTAATAAAACAATTGTAAAGGCTTTCAAATAAATTTATAATATAATTAGTAACATTAAAAGGGGGATACACATGAGTATTTTAGATAATATCGTCGGATTTCTTTCAGACATCGTGTGGAGTCCAGTTCTTGTTTATGGGCTTTTAATTACAGGTATTACATTTACATTACTATTAAAAGTGTTTCAATTACGCCATTTTAAAGAAATGATTCGTTTAATGTTTAAAGGAGAGACTTCACCGAAGGGGATTACGAGTTTCCAAGCACTCTCACTGTCACTTGCTGGACGTGTAGGTACTGGTAACATTGTTGGGGTTTCTACAGCAATTTTTATCGGGGGTCCAGGGGCAGTCTTTTGGATGTGGGCGACAGCATTTTTAGGTGCGAGTACTGCTTACATTGAATCGACACTTGGTCAAATTTATAAACGTGAAGAACGCGGAGAATACCGCGGGGGACCAGCGTACTACATGGAGTACGGTATTAATAACAAATTTGGTAAAGTTTTAGGTATTTTATTTGCGATTGTAACCGTTATCGCAACTGGATTATTACTTCCAGGAGTTCAATCTAACGCAATCGCCTCAAGTTTACATAACGCATGGGGTATTCCGCACTGGATTGTCGGTGTTGTACTTGCGATTCTACTCGTCTTAATTGTATTCGGAGGATTAAAATCTATCGCAAACGTAGCGACAGCAATCGTTCCGTTTATGGCAATTGTTTATATCTTAATGGCAATTGTTATTATCGTCATCAATATTTCTGAAGTACCTGCGATGATTGCATTAATTTTTAAATCAGCGTTTAACTTAGAAGCAACGTTTGGTGGTATTTTAGGAGCGATGATCGAAATTGGGGTTAAACGTGGACTGTATTCTAACGAAGCAGGGCAAGGAACAGGACCTCACGCAGCTTCAGCAGCTGAGGTTTCACACCCAGCAAAACAAGGACTAGTTCAAGCGTTCTCAGTATACATTGATACGTTATTTGTATGTACAGCAACAGCGTTAATTATTCTTTTATCAGGAACGTATAATACGACTGATGGAACGACAGTTGAAGATGGTCGTCCAGGTTTACTTTATAGTGGAGATGTTTACATTCAGTCACCAGATGGTTCTAGAGACTACTCAGGTACAGCAATGTATGTCCAAGCTGGGGTAGACAAAGCATTTGAAGGCGCGTCATATGTATTTGACCCAACATTTGCAGGTATCGGTTCTAAATTCGTTGCGGTTGCATTATTCTTCTTTGCATTTACGACAATTTTAGCGTATTCATACATGGGAGAAACAAACGTCACATACTTAACGCGGAATATGAGTGATAGTGGAACGAAGTTAGTTATGAATCTTCTCAGAGTACTTCTAATCTTTGCGACAGTATTTGGTACAATTCGTGCCGCAGAACTTGCATGGGAATTAGGAGACTTAGGTGTCGGTACGATGGCTTGGCTAAACTTAATCAGTATATGGTTCTTATTTAAGCCAGCAATTCGGGCACTTAAAGATTATGAGCGTCAAATGAAAGAAAAAGGCTCTGGTAACTATGCTCTATATTCACCATCTAAAGATGAGGTACCTACCGCAGTATTCTGGCACAAAGATTATCCAGAGCGTTTAGAGCGTACAGGTGAAATCGAAATGTTTAATGATTATAAAAAAGAATAAAATTAATTCATATTAAAGACTAGGAATTCCCTAGTCTTTTT
>DWXM01000048.1 GCA_019119225.1 Candidatus Nosocomiicoccus stercorigallinarum | reverse complement strand
TTGTAAGTTTATTCATTATTGGCAAATGGCTTGAATATTTATATAGTAGTGTGCGAATATATATTTATAATCAAATTTAGGAGGCTACTTTTTTATGGAATACTCTATGGATCACTATAGACACGAACCTTTCGTTGACTATACTAAAGAAGAAAACAAGCAATGGGTGAAAGAGGGCATTAAAGAAGCTCAGAAGATTTTCGGTCAAGAATTCCCATTAATCATTAATGGTGAAAGAATTTATACTGATGATAAAAACGAAGTCTACAACCCAGCAAACAAATCAGAAATCATTGGTTACGTTTCTCAAGCAACACAAAAAGAAGCAGACCAAGCGATGGAAACAGCGAAAGAAAAGTTCGAAGAATGGAGAAAAACATCATTTTCTTTACGTTCAGACATTCTTTTCAAAGCAGCACAAATTATTCGTGACAGAAAAGCTGAATTTACTGGTCATTTAGTAAAAGAAGCAGGTAAACCATGGAAAGAAGCAGACGGAGAAGTGGCAGAAGCAATTGACTTCTTAAACTACTATGGTCGTCAAAACTTAGAGCTTGCTAATGGCAAAAAGGTACAATCTCGTGCCGGAGAATTTAACCGTTTTCATTATATCCCGTTAGGTGTTGGTTATGTTATTTCGCCATGGAACTTCTCATTTGCAATCATGGCAGGTACTGCAGCAGCAGCACTTGTAACTGGTAATACAGTATTACTTAAACCTTCATCTAACACCCCAATAATTGCGTACAAATTCATTGAAGTACTTGAAGAAGCTGGACTACCTAAAGGTACGATTAACTTTATTCCAGGTTCATCAAGAGAGATTGGTGACTACTTAGTCGATCATAAAGATACTGCATTCGTATCATTCACTGGTTCACGCGACGTTGGTGTTCGTATTTATGAACGTGCAGGAGTTGTTCATGAAGGACAAGTAAACTTAAAACGTGTAATTGCTGAAATGGGTGGTAAAGACACAATTGTTGTAGACAATGGTGTAGATCTTGACGAAGCGGCAGATGCAATTGTAAACTCTGCATTTGGTTTCTCAGGCCAAAAATGTTCAGCATGTTCTCGTGTAATTGCGCTTGAAGAAGTTCACGATGAATTACTTGAAAAAGTAGTTGAAAAAACAAAAGAATTAACAGTCGGTGACCCATCTGAAGATATCTTTATGGGACCAGTAATTGACGAAGCATCATTAGATAAAATTGAGAAATATATTGAGATTGGTAAACAAGAAGGTAAACTTGAAATCGGTGGTAAAATTGAAAACGATACAGGTCACTTCGTTCACCCAACAGTATTCTCAGGACTTAAACATGATGACCAAGTAATGCAAGAAGAAATCTTTGGACCAGTGGTTGGATTTACAACAGCTAAAGATTTCACTGAAGCAATTAAATTTGCGAACAATACAGATTACGGCTTAACAGGTGCAGTATTTACAAACGACCGTGAACATTTAGAAGAAGCACGTCGTGATTTCCACGTAGGTAACTTATACTTTAACCGTGGTTGTACTGCAGCAATCGTTGGATACCAACCATTTGGTGGATTCAAAATGTCAGGTACAGACTCTAAAGCAGGTGGACCAGATTACTTATTACTCCACATGCAAGGTAAAATGACTTCAGAAATGTTTTAATGTAAATTAAAATACTGTAGGGGGTGTCTGTGTGACACAATCAAAAGATATTATTCATCTTGCTGATAAAGTTGCAGCACCAACATACAAACCTCTGCCAATCGTCGTTGACGAGGCAGAGGGTGTATGGGTAAAAGATCCTGAAGGTAATAAGTATTTAGATATGCTCTCAGCATATTCAGCTGTGAACCAGGGACATCGTCATCCTAAGATAATTCAAGCGCTTAAAGAACAAGCAGACAAAGTAACACTTGGTTCTCGTGCGTTCTATTCAAGTAACTTAGGAGAATGGTTAGATAAACTTAACGAAATTTCTGGTAAAGAAATGGGTATTCCAATGAATACAGGTGCTGAAGCAGTAGAATCTGCAATTAAAGCAGCACGTCGTTGGGGTAAAGAAGTTAAGGGTATCGAAGATGGTAAGCAAGAAATTATCGGTATGAACGGTAACTTCCATGGTCGTACGTTAGGTGCGATTTCACTTTCAAGTGAAGCGGCATATAAAGAAGGATTTCATCCGTTAGTCCCGGGATTCCCACTCGTACCATATGGAGATATTGATGCTTTAAAATCTGCAATTAACGAAAACACTGTCGCAATTATTCTAGAACCAATTCAAGGTGAATCTGGAATTAACATTCCACGTGACGGCTTTTTAAAAGAAATACGTGAGTTATGCGACGAAAATAATATTTTAATGATTGCAGATGAAATTCAATGTGGACTCGGACGAAGTGGTAAATTATTTGCATGTGACTGGGAAGACGTTGAACCAGATATGTACATTTTAGGTAAAGCGCTTGGTGGTGGTGTATTACCAGTATCTGTTGTACTCGGTGATAAGGAAGTACTCGAGTTAATGACTCCAGGCTCTCACGGATCAACATTTGGTGGTAACCCACTTTCAGCTGCAGTATCTATTGCAGCAATCGACGTTTTACTCGATGAGAAACTTGCGGATCGTTCAAATGAACTTGGTGAGTATATGAAATCTGAGCTTCAAACAATCGATAACCCGATAATTAAAGAAGTTCGTGGGCGTGGACTATTCATTGGTATGGAATTAACAGAAGATGCAAGGCCATACTGTGAAGCATTAAAAGAACGTGGACTATTATGTAAAGAAACACATGATACAGTCATTCGTTTTGCGCCACCATTAATTATTGAAAAAGAAGATTTAGATTGGGCAATTGAACAAATTAAAGATGTTCTTTCTAAATAATAAATACTTTTTAAAACTCTCATACGAAATGTATGAGAGTTTTTTGTTTGGAAACTTAAAAATTTAAAAAGGTGTTATAATATAACAAACTGATAGAGGTGAAAATGATGTCAAAATACATTGAACTTTTTACAACAGAAGAAGGGCTTGAACAAATTTTTGAAGCTTTTGATGGTCTAGGTATATTTGTCGGACTTTTACTTGTGTTTATTGAATCATTTTTACCATTCTTACCTCTAATTGCTATCGTTATTTTAAATACGAATGCTTACGGTTTTTTAATCGGTTTTTTAATGAGTTATTTAGGTAGTGTTATAGGCAGTTATTCAGTATTTCTAATCGTTAGAAATTTTTTAAAGCGTCCAACAACAGCATATATTAATAGACATCGTACGCTCGTTAAAATGAGACGGTTTGTCGATACGAGAGGATTTAGTTTTTTATTTATCTTATTATCATTGCCCTTTACCCCGTCCTCAGTTGTTAACTTAATTGCAGGAATCTCTAACATTAGTAAAAGAGTATATCTGTACATATTAATCGGTTCAAAGTTTATAATGATACTATCGATTTCTGTCGTCGGATATGATGTGACAGCATTTTTCACGTCACCAACGAGACTATTAATATCAGTTATATTTTTAATTGTTTTATATGTATTATCTAAGTTCTATGAAAAGTATTTAGAAAGAAAAATGAATAATCATTTGGAGTGAAATTATGTTAAAAGAAATAAAAGAATGGATTATTACAATCTTAATTGCGCTCATAGTAGTTGTTGTCGTTAGAACGTTTTTACTAACACAATTCGTTGTGGAAGGTGCGAGTATGGCACCAACATTTATAGATGGCGACCGTGTGTTTGTAAGTAAAATTTCTTATAACTTACATGAAGTTGATCACGGTGACGTTATCGTATTTGATAGTAATGAAGGTGACGCTTATATAAAAAGAGTTGTCGGTGTGCCAGGAGATTATGTCGAGATGAAAGACAAAGAAGTCTATGTTAATGGAGAACATGTCGATGAAACATACGTGTCTTATAAAGAAGATTCGTACTCTGATAATTTTACGTTAGAAGATCTCGGAGTAGATGGTGAGATTCCCGAGGGGGAATATTTAGTTCTTGGGGATAATCGTCCAGTGAGTAAAGATTCTAGACAATTTGGCTTAATTGAAGACGAGCAAATTATCGGTAAAGTATTTATTAGATTTTGGCCATTTTCTGAAATAACAATGAACTTTTCAGATTAGGAGGTAAATGATGATTAAAGTTTGGACAGGTGTCAGTGGAACAGGTAAATCTGAAAAAATGTTTGCGGACATCGATGAAAAAACAAACGATGACCCACTTGGTAATCGTATTTATATAATTACACCAACACAAAATACGTTAACGTATGAACAGGTTTTAACGAATGATAATAGTAAAACGTATCGAGGAAGTTTAAGAACGAATGTCTTAAGCTTCTCTCGTTTTATGTGGCATATTTTTAATGAGATTGGACATCGTGAAAAGAACCGTTTATCTGATGTCGGTCACATAATGCTTATACATAAAATACTACAGCAATTTAATAATGATGAACTGACATATTATAGAGATTCTAGAGAATATGTAAAATTTTCCGGGAAACTTTTGGAAACGATTGAAGAGTTTATTAACTATGATATATCTGTCGAAGATATTAAAAGTTTATCTTTTGATAATAATCGAACAAAAGAAAAATATGATGATTTAGTCAAAGTGTATGAAAAATGGCTAGAAACGATCGATGAATATTCAATTGAAAACATTAATTTAATGCCACATTTTTTAAATATTTTAAATGAAGTTGACGTCAACGAAATCGAAAGCTTAAATAACGCGACAATTTATGTTGATGGTTTCCATAACTTTAGTGAGTTAGAACTTCAATTATTAAAAACACTGACGCGCTTCACGGATGATATTACACTTTTACTCATGCACAGTTCAGATAATAAAGAGTTATTTAGAAAAACAGAAAATGTAATTCAAGAGTTAAAAAGAGTAGATTTATTTGGTGAAAATGGTGTCGATATTATTGAGTTTCCACATGAAAACTACCGTGCAAAAAGTGAAGGACTATACCAAGTTGAAAACTATTTAAGAAAAGGAACACCGATAAATAATATTGACGGTGTGAGTTTAATCGAAGCACCGAATATGCGCGCTGAAATTGAAGAAGTGATGCGTCAAATTGAAACACTTATTCGAACGAAAAACGTGAAGTATAAAGACATCGGAATATTATATAGAGATCAAAGTTATATCGAAGTGTTAAGATATTATTTTGAAAAGTTTGATATTGAATATTCAATCGACCAAAAATATAAGATGATTCAACATCCATTTATTCAGTTTGTCATGAGTATATTTGAAGCGTATCGTCAAAACTTTAAACGTGAATCGATTATTAACATTATGAAAAGTGGTTATTTAAACGATGATGACGACTTTAATATGTATGTATTTGAAAACGTCGTATTAGAATCCGGCATTGATTTTCAGGCCGGGTTATTAAACGACGAATTATTTAAAAAATTTTTAGAAACGCGTGACGACGGTCAAAAACAAACACTTTCAGAAGTAGAAATTCAAGACATTGAAAAAATGCTTGCATATAAAAATAGAGTACTCGACGCGTTAAATCATCTCTTTAAGTCGATAGAATCTGGCACTAAAGCCATCGACTATATACAGTCTATTTATCAGTTTTTAGAAAAAAACAGAGTGTTAGAAAGACTAGAAAAAGATATCGACACTTGTGAAGATGAAACGCGTAAAAACGAAACAGAGGACGCGTATAATCACTTTATTAATTTACTCGATAACGCACACATCGTCTATGGTGAAGACGAAGTGACGTTTGAGTTATTTGTTGATAACTTAATAGAAGGATTAATGGAAGCAGAGTTTAACTTATTACCCGCTACGTTAGATGAAGTAACGGTCGGGGTGTTAGATCTTGCGAAAGTTGAAAATAAAAAGTATATCTTTATGGTTGGTATGAATCACGCTAATATGCCGATGGAAATTGGCGGAAGTGACATTATTTCTGATGAAGAAAAACGTAAATTTGAAGCACATGAACTTCAAATTTCTCCGACGAATGAAGTATTACGCCGTGACGAGCGATTTGTTTTTTACCACGGAGTTACACGACCAACAGATGGGTTATTTATGAGTTATTCTTTAAGTAATTTAAAAAACGAACCGACTAAAATTAGTCCGTTTGTAAAAGAACTCGTCGTACAAAGTAAAAATATGAAGATTATTCGCCCGTCATTATTCGGTACGACAAATGTTGAAGGAAATATTTCTAGTATTAATAGTATGGAAGATTTACTACTTGAACGTTTAAGAGATATTTTAAATACGCCTAAAAAATATGAAGATACGATTACTGAAGGCGTTAGAGACCGCGTATTTCTTGAAGCGATGCACGTCTTACAAAAAGACGCGAAATATAAAGAATTATACAATCGATTTATTCGTAATTTAGCATACAAAAATGAAAGTGAGAAAGTTGACGAAGCAATTGCTGAATCCTTATATGGTGAAGCGCTAAGTGGATCAGTGTCTAGATTTCATAGTTTCTATAACTGTCAGTTCCAACATTTTATGAGATATGGGCTAAAACTTCATCCACGTGAAGAATTTAAACTAGAAGCAGTCGACATTGGTAACTTATACCACACAGTTTTAGAAGACGTTATGAAGTATCAGTTTAATTATGATTTAAAAAATCAATCCATCGCAGACATTAATAGTGCTGTGTCAAAATCTGTCAGTAAAGCCGTTAAAAAGATTTCTTACGGTATATTCGAGCATTCTGGCTATTATCAAGCACTAATGGTTAAAGCAATTGAAACGATTACTGACGTTGTCATTAACTTACAACGATACTCTAAAGCATCTGACTTTGATATTAAATTTATAGAAGAACGATTTGGTAGAGAAGAAGATACGTTTGGTGCGTATAGTCTTAATACGAAAAATAATCATACGGTTCATTTACGAGGAGTCATCGATAGAGTAGACGTTAACGAACGTGAAGACGGGACGTTTATCTCACTCATTGACTATAAATCGAGTGACCGTAAGTTAGATTTAACAGATGTTTACTTAGGTACTGAACTTCAGCAGTTTATGTATATGAATGTGATTGAAGAAAATAGTAAGCAGATGTTTGGAAATGTTTTACCGTTAACGATGATGTTCTATACAGTAAAATCAACGAAAACATCACTCGACCAAAAAGATGAAGAAAAGCTATTAAAAGCAAAAACAAAAGAAGAATATCAAGCCATGTTACAAAAAATGAAAGAAGATAAATTAAAACCAAGTGGCTTATTCGTTGTTAATGAAGATGATGCGTCTTATTTAGACGCAACGACAGACGATACATTGTCGATGCTTCTTCATAATGATGAAAATGTGGGCGACTTTTATAAAGGCTTTACGGCAAAAGGTAAAATTAATAAGCGCTCTAAAAATAATTTTATATCAATCGATATGTATAACCGCTTTAAAGAGCATGCGGTTGAAAAAATTAAAGAAGCGGCAGACGACATTTATGATGGCCAAGTACGTATTAATCCTATTTCTGAAAACGATGATCTAATTCCGTGCAGATTCTGTGAGTTTAAATCATCATGTAACATTGATTATATAATGAACAAAAAAGATTTTGTCGATAAAAAAGACCCATTACTCGTACAAATGGTCGAAGCATTAAAAGAAGGCGGTGAGTCTGTTGAGTAAACAATTTACTGAAGATCAGTTACGCGCAATAAATGCTAAAGGAAGCGACATTTTAGTTTCAGCGGCAGCAGGAAGCGGTAAAACGGCAGTACTCGTCGAACGTATTATTTCTAACATTTTAAATAATACGTATGATCTCGATGAAATTTTCGTTTCAACGTTTACAAACGCGAGTGCAAAAGATATGAAAACTAAACTCGAAGAAGCGTTAAATGAAAGACTTCATAGAACGACAGATGACAATGAGAAACAGCGTCTGTCTGACCAGTTATTAAAAGTAAATGACGCACATATTAGCACGCTTCATAGTTTTTGTCAGTTTTTAATTCAAAACCACTATAACGTTATCGGTATTTCACCAGATATGCGCACACTTTCAAACGAAGAGACCGATACGTTAAAAGGTGACGTATTAGATCAAATATTAGAAACGTACTATCAATCGACAAACGATGATTTCTTTAAGCTTGAAGAATTTTTATCATCAGATAAACAAAACGATTCTTTAAAACAATCGATTTTAAACTTATACAACGAAGCCATCGCAACAGAAGATCCTATAGTTTTTTTAGAAAGTTTAATCGATGAATGGGTAAATGAAGATAGTCTTAAAGAATTACATGATTTTAATAAGAAAAAGAACTTAGAAGAAATCGACCGAGTCATCGACTCGATTCAAACATTTTTAGAATATCTGTTTATGGTCGTACCGGATTTAGATTACGAACATAAAGACGTTAAAAAAATAATGGCAGTTAGTGATGAGTTAAAAGGACTTGCACTTAAAATAAAAAACAATACACCAGCGACACCGGTTCTAACAGAGAAGTTTATCACAAAACGTGCAGGTGTATTTAAGCTAATCGAAGACGAACTAGAAAACAGTGAAGCGAAAGCATTACAAGATAAAACTAACGAAGACATTAAAGTAATTGCGACATTAAATACTTCAACACTTGAAGAGTTTTTAGAAGAAATGGCGATGATGAACGAAGTCAGAAACGTCTTCTTACGAATTACGTTAGAGCTAATCGATGCGTATAGTAAACGTAAACTTGCAAATAACACGATGGATTTTAATGATTACGAACATTTTGCGATTCAAATACTATCAGCAAATGACGGGGAAATCGGAGATCTATATAAAGAAAAGTTTGAAGAAGTGATGATTGACGAGTATCAAGATACAAACCGTGTACAAGAGTCGATTATATCTTATATTAAACGTGGAGATGCGCATGACGGTAATCTATTTATGGTTGGTGACGTAAAGCAGTCAATTTATAGATTCCGCCAAGCAGAACCTAAACTATTTTTAGAGAAAATGGACGCGTTTCAAAATGAAAACTCCGGAGAATTAATTACGTTAAACAAAAACTTCCGTTCAAATAGTGGTGTGTTAGAAACGACGAACTATATTTTTAGACATATTATGGATAGAGCTGTTGGTGAAATTGAATATACGGATAGTGAAGCCCTTCACGTCGGTTTAGAGAAAAACAAAACTCCAATTCAAACAGAAATTAAAGGGATTGTATACGATGAGTCTAAACTCACGCGTGTCGACGCAGA
>DWXM01000047.1 GCA_019119225.1 Candidatus Nosocomiicoccus stercorigallinarum | reverse complement strand
GAAGGTGAGATTGCTAAACGTATAAATAATACTCACATCACTTATGATAATCTATACAAAATACTCGAACCGTATCTCTATGAAACTCATTAATAGATAAAAAAGTCTCATTGAACAATCAATGGGACTTTTTTAAAAATGACTCAATTCTATTTAGAATCTCACTTTCATCGATACCGACTTTAAACCATTCAACGTCTAATTTATTTCTTAAATACGTTAATTGTCTTTTTGCATATCTTCTTGAGTCTCGCTGTATATCTTCGATTACTGTTTCTAAAGACTTGTCCCCATTAAAATAATCGATAAATTCATGATAGCCAATGGCACCGAGTGCTGTTTTTGATAGCTTATAATGATCAAATAAATATCTTACTTCTTTTTCAAGTCCGTTATCTATCATATTTAATACGCGGGTATTTATTCTCTCATATAGCTTTTCTCTGTCGTCATATAATCCAATGATCAAAGCGTCATATTTACTCGTCGTGTCATGACGCTTTGTTTGACCAAGTTTATTTTTAATTAGAACTCGAATCATTCGTTTTCGGTTATTAATATGAACATCTTCATTAATTTCTTTTACTTTTTCATGAAGCGCTTCATTTGTAAATTGTTCAAAGTAATTCACTAACTCTGATTTTTCTTCTTCATCTTCATCACTAAAATGAAAATCGTTAATTAGTGCATGAATGTAAAATGCCGTTCCACCGACGATAAACGGTGTATTATTATTGTCGTATTCTTTTTTAATCAACTTCGTCACGAGTTCTTGAAATTCTTTTACAGAAAAATTTTTATCTGGTGATAAAATATCAATCATCTCGTGACGAACACCGTCCATTTCACTTTCAGTAATTTTACCGGTACCTATATCCATTCCTTTATAAACTTGCATTGAGTCACCACTAATTACATTAAAGTTAAAATGCTTTGCGATTTTAATCGATAACTCTGTTTTACCAACACCAGTCGGACCAACGAGACAAATAATTTTAGGTTTAGGCATCGATACTTTTATCCATCCAGTCTAAAATTGTACGGTAGACATCATTTTTAATATTTTCATTTAAAATTTCATGGCGATACCCTTCATACAATACAGATTTTGTATTATAGCCATACGCTTTTAATGTCGCATCTAATTTCTCAATGTCTTTTCCTTGGTGACTAAATGGATCATCTTTACCGCTAATTAATAAGAATTTGGTATCCTTATTATATTTTTTAATTATTTCTTCACTATTCACCGCAATAATCGCATTGTTTAACGCTTTAAATGTATTAACTGACACCGGGTGTCCTGAAAGTGGATCTTGGTTGAACTTTACGACATTTTCGTAATTTTTACTAATCCATCTATTTTTAGCAGTCCCTTCGACTTGTCGGTCAAATCCAGAGAATGCAAGTTGATTTAATAGTAAACTTTTAAAGTTTGGTGTGATTTTTGAAACACCATTCACAAATGCTGTTTCAATCTTTTCAACTGGAGTCGTTCTGTCTCCAGTTCCAACAATCACTGCACCTGTTGGACGGATGGAAGTAAGTAATAATCTTAAAACAATACTTCCCATAGAATGACCAATTACAAATTTTGGTAAGTGATCTGGAAGTGAATCGTACACGTCCTTAGCATCTAAGACGAGCTTTTCAAAACTTTCAATTTCACCACGATTGCCGTTATCTCTATTACCGTGACCATTATGGTCATAAATTACACCGTAAATATCATGCGATTTAAAGAAATTAAGTAAATAATCATAGCGTCCACTATGTTCAGAAATTCCGTGAAGTACTAATACAGCTGCTTTCGGATTTTCTGGTTCGTAAATTTTTACATCGATTGCTTCGTCTCTCGTATATACAATTTGTTGTTTCATTAGAACACCTCTTATTTCATAATACGGTTAAACATCTTTTCAATCTCATACGTCGACCACTTAATGATAACCGGTCGTCCATGTGGACACGTGTATGGAGACTTACATTTAGATAAGTCATCTAATAACGTACGCATTTGGATTTCATCTAAATAGTGATTCGCTTTTATTGACTGTTTACAACTCATCATTATAGACATATCTTCACGGTACTTGTTTACTGAAAAGTTTTCTGTGTTTGAGATAAAGTCAATGACTGACTCGATATCTCCTTCTGGATCATCTTTTAATATCCAAGACGGATACTCCGTCACTGTATATTGTTTCATACCTGTTTTCTCAATATTAAATCCGAGTGCTTGTAAATCATTGAGTTTTTCATCGATACGAATGACGTCATCATATGAAAATTCGAAATGGTACGGTAAAAGTAGTGGCACACGCTCATCACTATTTTGAATGTTCTCATAGAAATATTCATATTTAATGCGTTCTTGCGCGGCGTGTTGATCCATTAAATACATTCCTGAGTCATTTTGCATTAATATATACGTTCCGTGGACTTGTCCGACAATTTCTAAATACGGTAATTTAGAATCTTGATAGTCGTCATAACTTTCGTTAGAGTGACTGACGTTATCGTTAATTGTTTGTTCGATATATGTTTCTTTATTATCATTACTTTCGTCTAAGCTAAACTCTTTTGTATAACTGTCACTATTAGACGTGTAATCATAATCATCTATGACTTGTCTTGGTGCAAAATCAAAGACGTTTTGTGTGATGACTGGTTTTTCTTTTTTCTCACGTGTCTCCATTTCTGGAATTAAGCGCTCTGACTGTAGCGCATCTTTAATTGTAGATTCAATTAACTGCTGTAACTCTTTA
Organism: Candidatus Nosocomiicoccus stercorigallinarum; assembly: GCA_019119225.1. Classification (GTDB taxonomy): domain Bacteria; phylum Bacillota; class Bacilli; order Staphylococcales; family Salinicoccaceae; genus Nosocomiicoccus; species Nosocomiicoccus stercorigallinarum. The sequence goes on along the minus strand of DWXM01000047.1, from coordinate 30,218 downwards.
AGCTTAGATAATCTCACTTCAGTTTTTGCAGGGTGAACATTTACGTCCACAAGCTTTGGATCCATATCGATATTTAAAATGACGACTGGAAATTTATCTTTTGGGAGTAACGTATGATAACTTTCAACGACACTTGCAACGAGTCTAAAATCTTTAATAATTCGAGAATTAATTGAAAGGTTAATATAGTTTTTATTACTTCTCGTAATTTCAGGTCGAACAACAAACCCTGATAATTTATAGTCTGGTGTTGTACCTTCAACTTTTACGCTATGTCTTGCAACATTTAGTCCGTAAACATCTGCGATGACTTCTTTTAAGTTACCATTTCCTTTAGTTTGAAAACGAACTTTCCCGTCAAATACAAGTTTAAACTGAATATCTGGATGGTTAAAACTAAAGCGCTGCATCATATCGATAATTCGGCCCGCTTCAGTTCTTAAGCTTTTAATATATTTATATCTTGCTGGCGTGTTAAAAAATAAGTCTTCTATCGTCACTACTGTACCAACGCGAGATTTACCTTCATGATAGCCAACTTCTCTACCACCATTATATTCTAATTTAAATGGCTGTCTCTCTTTACGATAACTTTCAACCGTAGCTTTAGACACTGCACCAATACTCGCAAGTGCTTCACCACGAAATCCCATCGAGCGAATTTCAAATAAATCATAGTCTTCAGCGATTTTACTCGTCGCATGACGCTCGAATATTAAACGGCTATCTCTATCGTCAATACCTTCACCATTATCGACAACTCTAATTTTCTTAAGTCCACTTTCTTCGATAAAGACCTCAATAGATGTCGAGTTCGCGTCAATGGAGTTTTCAACAAGTTCTTTGACGATAGAACTTGGGCGTTCGACAACTTCACCCGCTGCTATTTTATTTTGGATAACTGGATCTAGTACGTGGACTCTCTCCATATAATCCCCTCTTTACTTTAATTCGTCTTGAAATTCACTAAGTAACGTTAACGCTTCGATTGGTGATATATGATTAATGTTTAACGTTTTGATTTTTTCTTCGATAGTACTTGTTTGTTCTAACGTATCATCTAGCGTTAACTCTAACTGCGTAACGTCAACTGTATCGTCATTCGTATTTTCTAAACGTTTTAATACTTTACGGGCTTCAATCGTCACTTCTCTCGGAAGATCTGCAAGCTCGGCAACTTGTATACCGTAACTTTTTTCAACGGCACCTTTTTCAACTTTATGTTGAAACTCTAACACACCATTTTTCTCACTTGCTTTTACGTGAACGTTCATTAAGTGATAGAGCGACGCATCTAAATCTGTCAACTCGTGGTAATGTGTTGAGAATAATGTTTTAGCACCGATATAGTGATGAATATATTTTAACATCGCTTCAGCAAGTGCCATTCCGTCATATGTTGAAGTTCCACGACCCAGTTCATCAAATATTATTAAACTATTTTTAGTCGCGTGTTTAAGTGCGTCGTTTGCTTCCATCATTTCAATCATAAATGTCGATTTACCACTTGATAAATCGTCACTCGCTCCAATACGTGTATATATCGCGTCAAATATCGGAATTTTACAAGAAGAAGCAGGTACGTTCATACCAATTTGAGACATAATTGTAATGATTGCGACTTGTCGCATATACGTACTTTTACCACTCATGTTTGGTCCCGTAATTAAATAAATAAACGTATCATCATCCATTTTAACGTCATTTGGTACGTACGTTCTTTCTCCGAGCATCTTTTCTACAATTGGATGTCTACCGTCGATAATTTCAAGTTCATCTTCTGTAAACTCCGGCTTTACGAGTTGATACTCATTTGAAACGTCCGCAAAACTAATTAAGCAATCGAGTATAGATAACTGTTCACTCGTTCTTTGAAGTCTTTCAGTATGTGTCTTTACTTTTTCTCTTAAGTCGATAAACATGTTGTATTCTAAAATAACACTTTTATCTTCAGCTTTTAAAATTTTATCTTCCATCTCTTTTAACTCTGGTGTAATGTAACGTTCAGAATTAGTTAACGTTTGTCTACGATCGTACCCAAACTTTTCAGCATCAAATGTCGCTGCTTGCCCTTTAGAGATTTCTAAGAAATATCCAAACACTTTATTGAAACCAATTTTCATATTTTTAATATTTGTCTTTTCTTTCTCTTTAGATAAATAATTTTCTAACCATTCTCTAGAGTTATTTTGGATATCTCTTAATTCATCTAGTTCTTTACTGACACCGTATTCAAATATATTACCTTCGCGAATCGTCTTTGGTGCGTCAGATTTTAATACTTTTAGCATTTCGTATACGTCACTTAATACGTCAAAGTCTTTAAATAATATGTTATCGATTAAACCAATAGATGATAAAAGCTTATAAACATTCGGAAGTCCTTCTAAAGAATCTCTAAGCTCTATAAAGCCTTTAACATCTATATTTCCAAAGCTCATTCGTCCAGTCAATCTTTCAATATCGTACACGTTATTTAAAGCTGCTTTAATATCTTCACGTTCTATAAAGTTTTCAAGTAATTTACCGACGACATCTTGACGATTTCTAATTTCTTCAACATTTACAAGTGGCGATTCAATTAAACGTTTTAATTTTCTACGGCCCATTGGTGTTTCAGTTTTATTTAAATACCAATACAATGATCCTTTTTGTTTTTTCGTCTGTAGATTTTCAACGAGTTCTAAGTTACTAATTGTTGATTGAGATAATTTTAAATTTGAGTTGACATTAATTTCTATAATATCTTTTAAATGTGAAAGTCTTTGCTTATTTTGAGATTCAATATATGAAAGTAATTGCACTTCACTAGACGTACCGTCGACAACTGTAATCAGTGGTGGATCATTATAAAAATTATGAAGTACCGCTTCACTATTATTAGATACAACAATTTCTCTAGGGTTAATTCGAGACAACTGAGTGTAAAGTGTATCGAGATCTTTCGTTTCAAATGAATACATATCGCCTGTCGAAATATCACCGTACACGACGTCGTATATATCATCTCGTTGATTTAAAGATAATATATAGTTACTCTCATCTTGAGAAATTCCGAAGTCATCAATTAATGTCCCTGGTGTAATTACGCGTACAACTTCACGCTTCACCATGCCTTTCACAGCTTTAGGGTCTTCCATTTGCTCACAAATCGCAACTTTATAGCCATGGTTAATCAACTTTTCAATGTACCGTGTAGCAGAATGATACGGTACACCAGCCATCGGTATATTGCTCGTTTTATCTCTAGACGTTAACGTGATTTCAAGTAATTTTGCAGCTTCAACTGCATCGTCATAAAATAACTCGTAAAAATCTCCAAGTCTAAAAAATAAAAACGCATCTTTATGTTCTTCTTTAATCGATAAATATTGTTTCATCATCGGAGTTACGTTCGACATATACACTCATCCTAACCGTTAATATCTAATAAATTATACCATGAAAAAAAGAGTGACTCTAGTCACTCTCTTTTATTCAACGTCTTTACTTGCCTTATTTTTCATGCCTGCGCCTGTTTCACCTTCAAGGTGATCGCCGCCCGTTCTTTCAATCACTTCGTACGTGACTGAACTACTAATTGCATGTGAAACCATTTGTAAAATATCATTTACATTTTCTTGTGCGTCGATAAATTGCTGTACGATTGGCATATCATCTAATTCTTTTTCAAGCGCATCGATTTTTTCTTGTGCAAGTTCATAAGCACGTGTTTTGCCGTAACTTTGGAAGTTTACCGCTTGTTGTTGTAATGAACGTAAACTTGCCATCTTTTCACGGACTTCTTTATTTTCATGAATTTTAGCTTCTGCCTTTTCAAAAAATTTTACTTCTTCAGTGTCGGCAATCATCTTACCAACATCTTTAGCAGCTGCTACAATCTCATCTTTAGTCGCCATTATTTCTCACCTTTTATTATAATTTCTCTCACTATTATAGAGTATATCATGTTTTAATTCTATCCATTTACCATATTATAGTAAATTCCTTTTTGTTCAAGTAATTCTTCATGGCTACCAATCTCTATAATTTCACCGTGTTCTAACACAATTAAACGGTCTACAGCTCGAACTGTGTTTAAACGGTGGGCAATAATAATTGACGTACGGTCTTTCATTAAACTTTCTAATGCTTCTTGAATTTTCAACTCAGTAATCGTATCGATACTAGACGTTGCTTCGTCGAGAAGTAAAATGTTTGGATCTCTAACGAATGCCCGCGCAATTGAAACGAGTTGACGTTCTCCAACAGATAATGCCTGTGTTTCTCCGTCAATTATCGTATCATAACCGTCTTCAAGCCCCATAATAAAGTCATGTGCATTTGCACTTTTACATGCTTCGATGATTTCTTCATCTGTCGCGTCTAATTTACCAAATCTCACATTATCTTTAATTGAAGCGTTAAAGATAAATGGATCTTGTAATACGAATGCACTATTTTCTTTTAATACGTCACGTTTATAGTCTTCAATTTTGTCTCCGTCAATTAAGATTTCACCAGCATCCACTTCGTAGAAACGATTTAATAACTGTACAATCGTTGTTTTCCCTGCACCTGTTGAACCGATAAGGGCAATTGATTCACCAGGTTTTATATCAAACGACACGTCATTAATCGTTGGATGTTTTTGGTCTTTATCATAACGAAAGACAACATTTTTAAACTCAATATGACCGTCTAAGTTTCTATTTGTAATTACGCCGTCATCTTTTTCAGCTTCCGTATCGATAATATCAAATACACGCTCTGCACCTGCGATTGCTGAAAGTACTTGGTTAAATTGGTTCGCAAGATCCGCGAGTGGTCTCGTAAATTGTCTCGCGTATTCAGCAAACACAACGATTATACCAACTGTCACAGTGTCTGTTGTCAGTGCTAATATACCACCGACTCCGGCAACAATTGTAAAACTTAAGTTGTTTAACATATTCATGATTTTTGGAATCATTCCACTATAAAGGTTCGCCCAAAATGTGACGTCACGTAAGTTTCTCGTTCTTTTTTCAAACTGATCAATGACGTAATCTTCTTGACTAAATGCTTTAACAATTTCTTGACCAGAAATGACTTCTTCAATATACGCATTTAACTCACCCGTGCGTTTTTGTCGAATTCTATATAGTGGGCGTGTACGATTCGTAATATATTTAATTAAAACAACGAGTAATGGAATAATCGTTAACGTCAGAACAGTTAATAACGGACTTAAGTAAAGCATGACTGAGACTGTACCAATTAATGTAATCACACTCGTCGTAAATTGAATAAATGACGTATTCAACGTTTGAGAAATTGTTTCAATATCATTCGTCATACGACTCATTAATTCACCTTGCTGACGCTTATTATAAAAATCAATTGGTAAATACTGCATATGGTTAAATAATCGATATCTCATGTTGAATACTGTACGTTGACTCGCACCGACCATTATAAATGACTGTGCTAATGTTGATACACTATGCAGAACATATACACCGAGTAATATTAATAACACTGTGACAAAACCATCGAACTCTTTAGGTACGAGGTAGTTGTCAATCACCTGTCCGACTAGAAATGGCCCGACAATTCCAAGTAAACTTGTAATAACAACGATACATATCACGAGTAAAATTCTAAAACGTTCATCTCTCATAAACTTCCAGAGTCGTTTTAACGTCCCTGACATGTTCGATGCCCGGCGCTGATTTTCTCGACCTAGTTTACCAATATCTTCTTTCTTTAAAATAGGCTTTAAACCAAATGGTTCTTTTAAAAACTTAATCATCAAACGACCCTCCTGTCTTCTGACTTTCTACTATAGACTGATAAAGTTCAGAGTCTAAAAGTAGTGAGTCATGAGTCCCAATGGCGGATACTTTTCCTTCTTCAAGAAGAAGTATTTTATCAGCAGTTTTAGCAGTGGAAATTTTTTGAGTAATGATTACTCTCGTGACATTTAAATTGTCCATTTCTTCCCATAGACTGTTCTCTGTTGTAGCATCTAATGCACTTGTTGAGTCATCGAGTATTAAAATAGATGGACGTTTCACGAGTGCTCGAGCAATCGAAAGACGTTGCTTTTGTCCACCAGATAACTGTACCCCGCGCTGACCGACTTGAGTGTTGTACTGATGATCAAAACGAATAATGTTTTCATGAACTTGTGCTTTTCTCGTCGAGTCATATACGTCACCTTCAGACGCATACTCATCTCCCCAGAGCATATTTTCAAATATCGTCCCAGTAAATAACACCGCAGATTGTGGCACATAACCAATTAAATCTCTCAGTTCGTTCACATTCCAGTCTTTTACATTTTTCCCATCCACATAGATATTACCTTTTGTTGCATCGTAAAGTCTTGGAATCAAGTTAACGAGAGAACTTTTACCAGAACCAGTCGCCCCCATAATGACGAGTGTTTCATTTTTATCGACTTTAAAGGAAACGTCTTCTAATATGTTCGAAACACTATTTACATATTTAAAAGATACATCTTGAAACTCGACCGAGCTTCCTTCAGTGTGTTCGATTTTTCTACCGTCATCTAATACATCAACATCCTCATGGAGTACTTCACTAATACGATCAGCTGAAGCTTTCGCGCGCGTCGCTGAGATAATTAAGAAACTAAACATTGAGAAGCCACCTTGCATTCTTAACGCGTAGTTAATGACCGCAACAACTTCACCGACTTGAACGTTATTTGTTTGAATTAAATCAGATGATACATAAAGCACAAGTAGTAAACTTCCGTTCATAATAAGTAATAATACGGGTAAAATCGACTCCATTAAACGAAGTCCAAAAATCATATCATCACGGAGTTTACCTGCGATATCACTAAACCGTTCTGATTCATATTCTGCTCGGTTATTTACTTTAATTAATAACATACCGCTTAAATTTTCTTGGAAGAAGCGGTTGATTTTATCGAGTCGTTTTTGAATACGACTAAAAATCTTTGCACCCATTTTCGCTGTGACAAATAAAAATACAAATAAAATTGGTGTCAGTAGCGTTAAATAAAATCCAAGTTTAACGTTAACGACAAACGACATGACGAGTGACCCGATTACAAGAAGCGGTGCGCGAAGTAAAATACGCATCCCGAAAAACACTAACATTTCTGAAATTAAAACGTCTTGAGTCAATCTTGTAATTAATGTCGATCCATTAAATTTAGACAGAGTTTCTAACGTAAAATGTTGTACTCGTCTAAAAATCGCATTTCTTAAATCATTACCAAACGCGTTCGTTGCATAACTTGATAAGTATGTATTAAAAATTCCTGCAATCGTTGAAATGATTGAAGCGGCCAACATAAGACCTAAATACATCCAAACGTTATTTAAGTTGTTTACTGTAATACCGTCATCAATCACTCCGCGAATAAATAGCGGCTGAATCAGTTCAACAGCAAGCTCTACAAGCATGAGTAAAAGCCCGATAATAATAATCCATTTATACTTTAGCGTATAACTAAAGACTGTACGCATAGTGACACCTCTTATTTCGGTTTTCGAATTACTTTAAACTAATTTTAGCATAATTATTAAGAACTTTCTGATAAAAATGATTGGATTTCTCGTTTTAGACATATGAATTGAAGTGTTCGTTAACACAAATCGCTTTTTCGTTAACATCCTCTTCGTTTTGTTGACGATTAAGGTATTTACGTAAACGAAATGAGTATTGTTTTAACAGAAATCGCTTTTTCGTTAAAAGATAAAAAACGAATTAACACAAACGACGTTTACGTTAACGAGTAATCAATTTCGTTTACAAAAAGAAAGTTAATACTTTCTTTTTATCTCACTAAAACAAAAACGCAAATTAAGTCTATACTTAATTTGCGCTTTTTACTATGCGAAATGATTCATAAGGTCATTAAATTGTTCTTCTTTTAATTTTAAATCATGGTTCACGACTGCTTCATCTAAATATCCGTCGATATGTTTTGCATATGATTTAGAATTTTTATCTTGATATAAAATACCTTTTAGTAGACCCTCGTATTCATTGATGTAATTCATTACTTTGTTACGGTCTTCGTGATCATAGTCTTCGATTTCTGAGATGTCTGTGACGTGTTCTTTAAACCAGTCATATGTGTTTACTTTGTTGTAAGTGACACATGGACTATAGACGTTTACAAATGCGAATCCGTCATGTTTAATTGCAGCTTCGATAATTGCTGTTAAACCTTTAATATCTGAAGAAACACTTTGAGCAACGAATGTTGCACCTGACGCCATTGCTGTTGATACAGGAACAATTGGACTTTCAATCGAACCTTTTGGCGTTGTGTTTGTCACAAATCCTTTCGCACTTGATGGTGACGTTTGACCTTTTGTTAGTCCATATACTTGGTTGTCCATAACAATGTAAGTCATATCGATATTACGTTTAATCGAGTGTACTGTGTGTCCAACACCGATCGCAAAACCATCTCCGTCTCCACCTGTTGCGATAACTTCGAGGTCTTTATTTGCCATTTTAATTCCTTGAGCGATTGGAAGACTTCTTCCGTGCGTTGCGTGGAATCCGTATGAACGAATGTACCCTGACACGCGTCCACTACATCCAATTCCACTAACGAGTGCTAAGTCTTCAGGCTCTAATCCAACGTTTGCTGAGGCACGTTGAATGGCAGACTGTATACTAAAGTGACCACATCCAGGACACCAGTTTGGCTTTACATCATTTCTAAAATCTTTAAATTTTGCCACTACTATTCATCCTTTAATTACATAAATTGTTTAATATGTCTTTCAATCTCCATCGGTTTTAATGGAGTTCCGTCATATTTACTGAATGATTCCATCTTGTTGTGATCATGGTAATTCATTTTTAATACGTTAAATAATTGACCGGTATAGTTTTGTTCAACGACGAGCACTTTTTTCGCACCGTCTAGATATGGGCGTAGTGCTTCAATAGGTACTGGGAAGAGTTGACGCATATGAATCGTTGTAATATTTCCACCAACTCTTTCAACCGCTTCATCGACCGCACCGTTACCACTTAAGAAACTAATGACGAGTAGATCTGACTCTTCTTCACCGTTAACTTTAAATGGTGTGTCGATTGATAACTCTTTCACTTTACGCATACGCTTATCCATTTGTTCTTTACGGTTCACAGCACTTTCATTTGGAGTACCGTTCGGGTTATGTTCAACCCCTGTTACGTGGTGAATACCACCTTTTACTCCTGGAATCGGACGATCTGAAATTCCACTTTCAGTTAGTTTAAATCTCTCAAAGTAAGCACCGTCATTTTCGATATCTTCAGTAATGATTTGACCTCTATCGATTTCAACTTTTGATAAGTCAAATGGATTTGCAGATTGTTTACCAAGAGACATTTGTAAATCTGAAAGTAAAATCACTGGCGCTTGGTATTTATCTGCTAAGTTAAATGCTTCTGTTGTCAGATAAAATGCATCTTCTACATCAGCTGGTGCTAAGATGATTTTTGGAATCTCACCATGCGTTCCGTAAATCATTTGCATTAAGTCAGACTGCTCTTGTTTTGTTGGAAGTCCTGTTGATGGTCCTCCGCGCATCGTATCTACGATTACAAGTGGTGTTTCTGTCATACCAGATAAACCAATCGACTCCATCATCAGTGATAGACCTGGACCTGAACTTGATGTAAAGCTTCTTGCTCCTGCGTAGTTCGATCCAATCGCCATTGTCACTGCTGAAATTTCATCTTCAGTTTGAATCACTGTTCCGTCAACTTTTGGTAAGTGTTCAATCATATATTCCATAATGTCACTTGCTGGAGTGATTGGGTATGCAGCCATAAAACGAACACCTGCGTTTAGTGCTCCAAATCCAATCGCATCGTTCCCAATTAGGTATAGAGATTCTCTTTCACTTACTTTTTCTAATTCGAAATCGCCTTCTATAGCGTTTAAGCGTTCTTGAATATAGTTAAATCCACCGTTTAACGCTTCGATGTTATTATTTACAATTTCTTCACCTTTACGTGCGAACATCGTGTAGATCATATCTTTAAACTTATCGATATCAAGATGCATAAGTCCTGCACTTGCACCGACTGCGACCATGTTCTTCATTAACTTGCTGCCGTGTTCGTTTGCAATTTCAGTAAATGGTACTGAGATAAGTTGTACGTTTAAGTTCTCATCCACTTCTGGGTTAAATTTCTCATCTGCTAAAATCACACCGTTATCTACAAGTTCAGCGGCGTTAATATCAATTGTTTCTTGGTCAAAAGCAACTAATATATTTGTATGGTCACTAATTGAACGGACTTCTTTTGTAGAAATACGAATGTTATTGTTCGTATGTCCGCCTTTTATTCTTGATGAAAAGTGGCGGTAACTATATAGGTAGTACCCCATTCGATTTAAAGTCGTTGAGAAAATTTCACCTGTCGATTCTATTCCCTCACCTTGTTGTCCACCGACTTTCCATGATAATTGACTGATCATTTTCGTGCCTCCTCTGACAATTAAATCATATCAAATTTAACTATCTAAATCAGTTTTACACTGTTTTATTATATTAAAATCATACTTATGTACGATTATTCACGTATTAATATCGGTTCGATCGTGTCTTTTACTGTATCTATAACGACTGCGGATAAAATACCTTTACCTTTATCTGGTACTTTATGTCTTGCGGGTAGTTGGTTTAGAAATCTAGAAATGACTGCTTCTTTTTCAATACCTAAAATACCATCTTTAAACCCTGTCATTCCAACGTCTGTTATGTATTTTGTCCCATTTTCTAAAACGACTCCGTCGTTTGTTTGAACGTGCGTATGAGTGCCAACAACTGCAGATACTCTGCCGTCCAAATAATGCCCCATCGCAATTGCTTCAGACGTCGTTTCACAATGGAAATCGACAAATATTTCATCGGCAGTTTCTTTTTCTAGTAAGTCATCGATAATCATGAATGGATTGTCAATTGCTTCCATAAAACTTCGACCTTGTAAGTTTACGATCATTAATTCTTTATTGTTAATATTAACTTTTTTATATCCATCACCTGGAACTATTTTAGGATAGTTCATTGGACGAATAATTTTCTTATTTTGCTCAAATAAATTAAACACTTCTTCTTTATGAAACGCATGGTTACCGAGTGTTATAAAGTCAACACCATAAGACATCAACTCACGATATATAGATTCTGTAATTCCTTTTCCATGCGCTGAATTTTCACCGTTTGCAATCGTGTACTGAATATTGTATTCGCGTTTTAAATTTGGTAAATTTTCTTTTACCATTCTACGACCAATTTTACCGACGATATCTCCAATAAATAAGATTCTCAATTTAATATTCCTTTCATAAAAAAAGATTGGAAACGAATGTTCCAATCTTTATTTGGCATATTCTACAGCCCTCATCTCACGGACAACTGTCACTTTAATATGTCCAGGATACTGCAGTTCATCTTCGATTTGTGATTTGATATCTCTAGCAAGGCGATATGCTTCTATATCATCTACATCTTCTGGACTTACCATAATTCTAATTTCTCGTCCAGCTTGGATTGCAAATGACTTATCTACACCTTCATAGCCTTCTGCTATTTTTTCTAAGTTTTCAAGTCGCTTCACATAGTTTTCAAGCGTTTCACGTCGTGCGCCTGGTCTCGCAGCACTTAAAGCATCTGCTGCTGCGACGATAATCGAGATAATACTCGTTGGTTCAACGTCACCATGGTGTGAAGCAATTGCGTTTATAACTGTTTCATTTTCTTTATAACGTTTTGCTAAATCTACTCCAATTTCAACGTGAGAACCTTCTACTTCGTGGTCGATTGATTTACCAATATCATGAAGTAGTCCTGCGCGTCTTGCGAGACTTACATCTTCACCGAGTTCAGCTGCAAGCATTCCTGCTAAAAATCCAACTTCTACTGAGTGCTTTAATACATTTTGACCGTAACTTAAACGGAATTTCATCTTACCAAGATGTTTAATAAGTTCAGGGTGTAAGTTATGAATGTCTAATTCAAACGCTGCGTGTTCTCCAGCGTCTCTAATCACACTTTCCATATTACGTCTTGCCTTGTCGACCATTTCTTCGATTCGTCCTGGGTGAATTCTACCGTCTAGAACGAGGTCTTCAAGTGCGTTTTTAGCAATTGTACGACGTATTGGATCGAACCCTGAAAGGATAACTGCTTCAGGCGTGTCATCGATAATTAAATCGACGCCAGTTAGCGTTTCAATTGTACGAATATTACGTCCTTCACGTCCGATAATTCGACCTTTCATTTCATCGTTTGGTAAGTTTACAACAGATACTGTAGATTCACTCGTGTATTCTGCTGCGTATCTTTGGACAGTTGTTGCAAGTAATTCTTTTGCTTTTTTGTCCGCTTCATATTCCGCTTCTTCTTTACGTTCTTTTAGCATTACAGCCATATCGTGTGACAGTTCTTTTTCAAGCTCTCTAAAGATTTCATCTTTAGCTTCAGCTCGAGTCAATCCGGAGATGCGAGTTAATTCATCATTTTGTTGACTGATGATCTCATTAATCTTTTCTTCCTTGGCATCTACCGATTGCTGTTTGTCTTCAATTTTCGCTTCTTTTAAATCTAATAGTTCGTCTTTCTTGTCGAGAGATTCACTTTTTCTATCGAGACTTTCTTCTCGAGAAAGTAATCTAGATTCAAAAGCTTGGAGATTTTGACGCGTGTCACTTTGTTCACGGTCAAATTCTTCTTTTAACTTTTGGTTATACTCTTTAGCTTCAAGCATTTTTTCTTTCTTTAAGTTCATCGCTGTTTTGTTTGCTTCTTCGATGATATGTTCAGCTGATGATCTCGCTTGTTGCTGTTTATTAGTCAAAATTCTATTGACGATTAAATATCCGATAACAACACCGAAAATAATACCAAGTAAGATTAAGAAAATGTCTTTCATGTCCACAAAAAACACCTCCCTAATACATGATATTCACGTGTTGGTATTAATTGTATTTTAAATATAATAATTTATCATACAGATTAATTCTATAGAGTTTACATTAAAAAATCAAGCATGAGACAAGTCTCATACTTGATTATAATTATTCGTCAAATAGACTATTTTCTTCGTCTGTATGTTCTTCTGACTCTTCAGCATCAGTACCTTCAAACCCTAAAACATTTCTTAACTTACCGTTAATTTCGTCTAAAATATCCGGATTGTTTGTTAAGTACTCTTTCGCATTTTCTTTACCTTGACCGAGGCGTTCACCCTCATATGAGTACCACGCACCACTTTTATCGACGATGTCATACTCTACACCAAGATCTAGTATTTCCCCCGTTCTAGAAATTCCTTGTCCATACATAATGTCTACTTCAGCGACTCTAAATGGTGGTGCAACTTTGTTTTTAACGACTTTAATTTTCGTACGGTTACCAACGATATCTTGTGCGAGTTTTAACTGTTCAGCACGACGAACTTCTAAACGTACTGAACTGTAGAATTTAAGTGCACGTCCACCAGGTGTTGTTTCTGGGTTACCAAACATAACTCCAACTTTTTCACGGATTTGGTTGATGAAGATTGCAGTCGTATTACTTTTAGAAATCGCTGCTGAAAGTTTACGTAATGCTTGAGACATCATTCTCGCTTGTAAACCGACGTGTGTATCTCCCATTTCACCTTCGATTTCTGCTTTAGGCGTTAACGCTGCTACTGAGTCGATAACGACGATATCAACTGCACCACTTCGTACAAATGCTTCAGCAATTTCTAATCCCTGTTCTCCGTGGTCTGGTTGAGAAAGGTATAAGTTTTCAATATCTACACCGAGGTTTTTAGCATATACTGGATCAAGCGCGTGCTCAGCATCGATAAATGCTGCAATACCACCTTGGCGCTGCACTTCTGCAATCGCATGTAGTGCGACTGTCGTTTTACCCGAAGATTCTGGACCGTAAATTTCAATAATTCTACCTTGTGGGTATCCCCCAACACCAAGTGCACGGTCTAGCGTAATCGATCCAGAAGACGTTGTCTCTACTTTACGTCCCGGATCGTCACCAAGTTTCATTACTGCACCTTTACCAAACATCTTATCCATATTTTTCTGAACAGTTTCTAACGCTTTTTGTCTTTCATCCATATATTTGATTCCTCCGAATTTTAAGTTTAATCATTTTCAATAATTAAATTATAACATATAAAAAAACAAAAGACGAATATATGTTCGTCTTTTGTTCGCCAATTTTTAAAATATTAATTTCAATTTTTTAAAAACAATATTAATTTTTAAAGCAATAAATCAAATATCGGTATTTTTAATTTAAAAATACTTCTCTGCCTTTATAGAAGTATTCAATCATTGAAAGAATTGTGAAAAACACTGCAATATAGAGTGAAATCATACCGATTGAAACTCCAATATAGTTTACAAACAGATCACCAAATAATAGTAAAATGAGTGCGATCATTTGGAAAATTGTTTTAATCTTACCTAAGTTACCTGCTGCACTCACGTATCCTTGTTCGATTTGTAATAATCTTAAACCAGTCACCGCAAACTCTCTTGCAATAATAACGATTGCAATCCAACTTGAAATTGTTGTCCATTCAACAAGTACAATTAAGCCAGAAGCAACGAGTAACTTATCTGCTAGGGGATCTAAAAATTTCCCCATATTTGTCACTAAATTTAATTTACGTGCTAAATAACCATCTAAAGCATCTGTAACTGAAGCGACGACGAAAATAATCGCTGCAATCAGTTGTTCTACAAGAATCTCATGGCCTCCGAGTATTTCAGTTGTCCCATACGAAAAGTCATTAATCGCAAATATTATAAATACAGGTATAAGAACAACTCTTATGACTGTAATCCAATTTGGTAAATTCATAATTAATCCCTCTCAATATTGAATTGATAAAACAGCGTACCTTCTTTTTGAACTTCATCTTCTTCTAGTTTAACATCATTCACAAATACGCTAAGTTTAGAGTTATCCTCTATTGCAACGAATACTTGTGACGCATCATTTTCAATTAAAAACGTGTCGTCTTCCACTGCTTCATTTGCATACGTGTGGTCTTCATCATCTGTAATGTTTACTAAAGTCCCATCACCTTTTAGCGTAATTTTTATATCGTCTGACGTTTTAACGTCGTAGTGCGCGGTCTTATCTTCAACTTTATTTAGTTTAATATTAAATATTTCTTCGTTATGAGAGGTGTCAGTTTCGACTTGATCGTATATTTTTGACTCTCTAAAGTAATCGCCTTGACTCCCTATTTGGAGTAATACGAGCCAAATGATAAAAAGAATAGCGACAATAGTTAAAAATGCATAGATTGTCTTTTTTAAGTATTGTAAGTCTTTATTGACTTTATTTTCTTTTCTTTCTTTATAGACTTTTTCTTTAGATGGGATTTCGTCACCGTAACGATTAATAATTTCATCACTATCTAATTGTAGCGCATCACAATATGCACGAACTAGATGTTTTGTGTGACTGTTATCTGGCAACTCTTCAAAACGACCAGATTCTATAATTTGTATGATGTCACGACGAATAAGAGAACGCTCTTCCATTTCTCGGAGGGTAATTCCTTTTTGTTCTCTTATATTTCTTAAATACGGTCCTAATCTCATAATCTAACCCTTCTTTACTATGTGTACCATCCACCGTTTATATTAAATATTTGACCGGTAATCGACTGGCTATCTTCACTCAGTATATACATAACAAGTTTAGCAACTTCACTCGGTTCAATTAAACGACGCTGAGGTAAATCTTCAATTAAAGTTTTTAAATCAACATCAGAAAGTAAATCTGTCATCTTACCTTTAACAACGCCTGGTGCAACTGCATTCACTGTGACGTTTGTTCCTGCATATTCTACAGCAAGTGATTTAACGAGTGTGTTTTGTGCCCCTTTCATCGACGCATAAACACTTTCACAACTCGCGCCAACTTGTCCGTATACACTTGAAATAATAACAATTCTCCCGTGTGGACTCTTTTTAATTTTCGGTAAAATCGCCTGTATAAAAACGATTAAGTTACGGACTTGAATGTTATATTGCTCATCAATAATATTTAATGGTGTGTCTTCTAACATATTAAAATGTGCGATTCCTGGTGTATATATAAGATCATCTACCACATCAACATCTATCTTCTCTTTAATTTCATCAACTGAAATTGGTTGAGAAAGATCAATATAATGATGTGTGTTATTAAATTTTGACGGTGTTTGTTTTGAAAAGCTAATCACATGTTCTGACTTTAATTCATTATGTATTGCGGATCCAATGGATCCGCTACTTCCTACTAATACGACGTTACGCATTTTTTACCATTTCTACTTGAGAGACGTAGTGATCATCTAATACTGTTTCAAATGCTTCTTTTACGTCATCAATTGTTACTGCTTCGATGATGTCTAAAATTTCATATAGGTTTCCACCGTCTAAGAAATATTTTGTATATTGATTTGCAATATATTCTGGTGAATTTAATGACGATAAATAATCGCCAATTGTTTCTCGTTTTTCACTCAGTAGCATATCTTCTGTGAAATAATCTGTCGACTTTACTTCATCAATAATTTCTTTAATTCTTTTTACTGTTCTTTCAATATCATTTGTGTGAGAAACGAATAACGTATGCGCAAAATCACTTTCCCCGTTAAATGCAAATTGGAAACTATCGTCGACAAGTCCATTATTTATTAACTCATAATAGTAGTCTGATTTAGGACCAAACACCATTTCTAACGCAAACATCATCGTAAAGTCTAATTTTAATAATTTCTTTGTTGATAAGTCATTATTAAATTTATACCCAAGCATAAAACGATCTTCTGATACATTCATACTTACTGTTTTTTCTTTATCATTCACTTCTTTAGGCTCGGAAACCGTATGGACGACTAAATCTTTTTTAGAGTGTTCACGTTTCGACTGATGATTTTTAACGTAGCTAAATAACTCATCTTCATTTAAATCACCGACGACAATTAGAACCATGTTATTCGGTGCGTAAAACGTATCATGACATAAATATAAGTCTTCTTTCGTAATTTCACTAATTGACTCTAACGTTCCAGCAATATCAATTCTCACTGGATGTTTCTGATAAAGTGACTCCATCATCGTAGTGAATAATCTAAACCCAGGATTATCTTGGTACATTTTAATTTCTTCGTTAATAATACCAATCTCTTTTTCTACAGACTCATCTGTAAAATAAGGTTTTTCGACCATATCCATTAAAAGTTCTAAGTTATCGTAAAAGTTTTCTGTACAACTAAATAAATAACTCGTACGGTCAAACGAAGTAAATGCGTTCGCACTTGCGCCGTGCTCACTAAATTTATGGAAGACGTCACCATCTTCTTTTTCGAACATTTTATGTTCTAAAAAGTGTGCGATACCGTCTGGTATTTTATGTTCTTTACCGTCGACTGTAAAATGATTATCTTTAGACCCAAATCTTGTCGTGTACGTTGCGTACTTTTTATTAAACCCCGGTTTTTTAACATAGACAACCTCTAAACCGTTAGGAAGTGTTTCACTAATGACGGTTTCTTCTAGTGCTTCGTAATATTTAACTGTCATCACTTTGACCTCCTGTTAACGTATAGACTGTATCAATATGGACAGATTTTGCTGCTTGAATAATGTCCTCACGTGTAATGTTGTTTACTTTTTCAATAAACTGACGTTCATCTGTATCCATTAAATATTCATTATAAACAATACTAATCAATGCTTTTGAGCGGTCTTTACTATTTTGTCTATCTGAAAGAATTTTATTTTTCGTTTCTTCTAAAAACTCATCTGTGAAATCACCATTTTGGAATTTCTCAAGCTCAATTAAAATATGCTCTTCAGTTTCTTTCACACGTGAATGATCGACACCAGCGAGTGCAAATAATAATCCATTTTTAATGTCAACTGTCGAACTAATTTGATAAGCAAGAGATCTCTCTTCACGTAAATGTTTAAATAAGTAGCTCGATGCACTACCACCAAACATCGTATTTAATATACGTACTGCCATTTCACTCGTATTTTCTTTATCAATTTTAAATCCTAAAATTGCTTTTGATTGTTCGACATCATCGTAATCTACTTTATAGTTTAAAACTTTATTAATGTCCATTTTATACGTGTTAAATGGTAATTTAATTTCATTTTTACGACTGTAAATTCTTTCTAATGACTCGTGCGTATTATCATTAATATTACCGCATAGTAAAATCATCATCTCGTCATTACTCATCATTGACTCATGCACACGTTTAATATCGTCAATTGTAATATCATCGATATCTTCAATTTTACCGTATGATAACGCACCTTCAGCACTACCGCCGAACATTTCGTCGAGTAAATTCACATAGGCGCGCTGCATACTATTATCCATCATACTTTTTAGACGATTCTTATAGAGGCGCTTCTCTTTTTCCAAATACTCGACAGTATTTTCATCGTATGAAAATGGTGTATTTAATAACTCATTTAAAAGTTTTGACATATTTTCTAAAATATCAAGCTCTTCATGGATGAAGCGCTCGTTCACAAACTCTAATGTAAAGTGAACGAGGTGACTCGATCCAATTTTTGACGTTTGATACGTCAGATGTGCACCGTAATATTCTGATAAATATTGAATGAGTTTTGCTTCAGTGTTATACGTTTTTGTACGTTTAATCATCATACGTGCGAGTATATTTCTTAACGTCACTGTGTCTACATCTAACTCATTTCTAAACGTAATACGCAATGTAAAAGTTTTAAATTTATTTGTATTAATCGTTACGATTGGAATATTTCCGTTAACTGTTTTGTTAATATCCAATATTAACTCTCCTTCATATCCAAATCACTTTCTGTGACGAGTACGTTTCTTGGTTTACTTCCAGCAGCTGGACCAATAATTCCGTTACGCTCTAAATCGTCAACAAGTCTCGCTGCGCGGTTATAACCAATTCTAAATTGACGCTGTAGTAGACTCGCGCTTGCGCGCTGCTCTGTAATAACAAACATTTTAGCATCTGGATATAACTCGTCTTCAGATTCAACTTCTTCTTTTTTAGGTTCTTTTTGATTTAAAATAACAGATTTGTCATAATTTGCTTTCATTTGGCTCGTCACAAAGTCGACAACACCATGAACCTCTTCATCTGATAAAAATGCCCCTTGTACACGAATTGGTTTAGAGCGTCCAGATGGTAAGAATAACATATCCCCTTTACCGAGAAGTTTCTCAGCACCACCAGAGTCTAAAATTGTTCGTGAGTCTGTTGTTGAACTTACTGCAAAAGCAATTCTTGACGGTATATTTGCTTTAATAATTCCTGTAATTACGTCAACTGATGGACGCTGCGTTGCAATAATTAAATGGATACCAGCAGCACGTGCCATTTGAGCAATACGCGTAATGCTCGCTTCAACATCTTTACTTGCGACCATCATAAGATCTGCTAATTCGTCAATAATAACGACAATATACGGCATTTTAGATACTTTGTCAGGGTCTTCAGCAGTACGTTCTAAATATTTATTGTACGCTGAAATATTTTTCGTGTTCGTTGCACTAAATAAGTCGTAACGTCTTTCCATTTCGTTTACAACTCTTTGAAGAGCATCCGCTGCTTTTTGTGGGTTCGTTACAACAGGACTTAATAGATGTGGAATTCCATTATACGTATTTAACTCAACCATTTTAGGGTCGATCATCATTAATTTTACTTCATGTGGTTTAGCGTTTAGTAAAATCGACACGATAATCCCGTTAATACATACAGATTTACCGCTTCCTGTAGACCCTGCAACGAGTAAGTGAGGCATCTTATTTAACTCTGCCATAATTGGCGCACCTGAAATATCTTTACCAAGAGCAACTTCAAGTGGATTTGTACTCGTCTTACGTTTAATCACTTCACGTAACGTCACCATAGAAACAACAGAGTTTGGCACTTCAATACCAACTGCTGACTTACCTGGAATCGGTGCTTCAATACGAATATCTTTTGCTGCAAGTGACAACGCGATATCATTTTGTAAATTAATAATACGACTCACTTTTACTCCGATATCCGGTTGAACTTCAAACTGTGTCACTGCTGGACCAATTCTAATTTTAGATACTTTTGCTTTCACACCGAAGTTATGAAGCGTTTCTTCAAGGACTTTACCTTGCTTTAACACAACGTCATTAGACATTTTTTCAGTGACTTCAGCATCTTTTAGTAAAGTGATTGGTGGTGTTTTATATTCTAGTAGTTCTTTTATTTCTTCATCGTCTAATTCGTCGAGTGGTGTATTATCCTCAACGGATTCTTCGTCAATCGTTTCTTCTAGTTCTTCTTCATCATATTCTATGTCTCTTCTAGTTTCTTTACTTTCTACGATTGAGTCATCTTCAAAGTCATCACTACCGACGATTTCTGGTTCGTAAGTTTCTTGTACGAGTTCTTCTTCAACTGATGGTTTTTCAATAGGTGTTTCTATAGAATCGTCTGTTTCAATAACTGGTGCTTTTTTCTCTTTCTTTTCCTTTTTCGGACGTTCTTTACGGTTTTCTTTATTTTTCTCGATAAGTTCTGACGTTTTTGTAGAAATCTTTTCTCCGCTTAAAGTAAGAAGTGCAGCAACTCTAGAAAAGTCTTTACGTAGTTCTGTTTCAACACTTTTATTACGAATCATTATCACTGAGAAATAGATAAAGACCGCTGCGAGTATCACTGTACCGATGAAACTTAACGTGTTATTCATTGCTGTAAATAATACTTGACCAATGACTCCACCACCGGTAAAGTTTTTCGCACCTGTTTGACTAATTAATGATCTCACTTCGTCAAACGTATAGTAGTTACTAATTAACGTACGGTTTTTAATATATAACACTGAGTGAAATAAAAAGATTAAGCCAAACTGTAAAAGAACGTACCCAAACATTCTCTTTGTGAAAGGAAAGTTGTGATTCATGGCGACGTAAATACTAGTTAACACGATGATAATATATGTAAAATATCTACTTATACCAAATAGATAAGTAAATATTGAATCTATATACTCACCGAGAGTTCCGAGTTGAAAAACAGATATAAAGACGATTAATAACATTATAAAACTCGTCAGTGCATAATATTGTTGTCGTTCACTCTTTTTCGTACGACGCTTTTTCTTCTTTTTCGCCATCAGAAACTCCTTCCTAAAAAATTTGGAGATACTAAAAGCAAGCTTATAATATCTCCAAAATTACATTTATATTTCAGATATAATTGGAATAATCATCGGACGTCGTTTTGTACTTTCATATAAGTACTTACCGAGTGATTCTCGAACGTTTTGTTTTAAATCGTTCCAGTCCATGTTACCTGTACTAATTGAATCTTCTACAACTTCTTTTACGATTGCTTCTGCAGTAGAAAGTAATTCTTCACTTTCTTTTACGTATACGAATCCACGACTTTGAATTTCTGGTCCGGCTTTAATTTGTCTGTTTTCACGATCAATCGTAACAACCGCGATAAATATACCGTCTTCACTTAAAATGCGACGATCTCTTAAAACGATGTTACCAACGTCACCAATTCCTCTACCGTCGATTAATACGTTACCTGCTTGTACTTTTTCTTGATAGAACATTTCTTTACCATCAAAACTGACGACGTCTCCATTTTCAAGTAAGAAAATATTCTCTGGTTCAATATTACTTTCAGTAGCAAGTTTGGCATGCGCGATTTGATTTTTATATTCACCTTGAACCGGTACAAAATATTTTGGTTTAAAAATGTTAAACATCATTTTTAATTCTTCACTTAACCCGTGACTTGACGCGTGAATCCCACTTGTTGGTAAGTAAATTTTAGCGCCTGCTTTTGTTAAGTCGTTTAACGTTGAATATAAAATTACTTCCATGTTAGAACTTGGTGTCGTTAAAATATATACTTCATCGTTTTCTTTAATATTTGTGACTTCATGAGTACCGTTAGACATTTCACCTAACGCTTCAAATGGTTCACCTTGTTCACCTGTTGCGATAATGACGATTTCATTATCTGGATAATTTTTAATTTGATGTGACGGAATTAATAAGCCGTCTGGAATATCGAAATATCCTAAATTTCTCGCCACTTTAAATGAAGCTTCTAGAGTTTTACCTAAAAACGTTACTTTACGGTTTGCTTTATGCGCATTTGTTAATACTTGCTGAATACGGATAAAGTTTGACGCGTAAAGTGAGACGATAATACGCCCTTTAGATTTTAAGAAATCCGTTAATAGTTGGCCTTCGATAATATTTTCAGGTGTGTTATATCCGCGTTTTTCTGCTTCAGTCGAATCACTAATTAAAACGAGACAATCGTTTTCTCTCGCGAGATCATACATTTTCGCACCGTTAAACCCAAAATCTCCTTCAAGACTTTGATCGAATTTAAATTCACCTGTATAAACAATCGAACCATATTTTGTATTAATCGAGCATCCGTATGAATCTGGTATACTATGGCTCGTTTCGAAAAATTCAAAACTCGCGTTTTTAAAATTCATACGTGATTCGCTATTAATCGTAAAGAATTTTTGCTTCTTACGTACATTTAATTCTTTAAATGACTCTTTAATTAATGCAATTGTTAATTTAGACGCATAAATCGGCGCATCTAATTCTTCGATAATATATGGTAATGCCCCTATTGAATCTGCGTGTCCGTGAGAAATAAAAATCGCTTTTAGACGATCTTTATTTTCTCTCACATACGTAATATCTGGAATTACGACGTCGACACCATACATCTCATTTTCAGGGAACATTAACCCCGCATCTAACATGTACATCTCGTCATCGACTTCGATGATATACATGTTTTTCGCGATTTCTCCAACACCGCCAAGCGGTATAATTTTTACGTTAGAGTCACGTTTCTTTTCTTTAGCCAACATTATCCCTCCTTATTATTTTTATTGTCTTTTTTGTCGTTATCTTCTTTTTCAATTAACGCTTTACGTGAAGCATTCACCCGACCTTGTTTGTCAATTTCTGTTACTTTAACGAGTGTTTCATCGCCAATTTTTAAGACGTCTTCAACGTTTTTAATGTGTTTATGGTCAATATTTGAAATGTGAACAAGTGCATCTTTACCAGGGAATAATTCAACGAACGCACCGAATTTTTCAATACGTTTGACTTTACCCATATAGATTTCTCCAACTTTTGCTTCACGTGTTAAATCATCGATAATTTTACGCGCTTTGTCGATCATTGCTTGATCAACTGCACCAATGAAAATAGTACCGTCTTGTTCAATATCTAATGTGACGCCTGTCTCATCGATGATCTCGTTAATTTGTTTACCACCAGGTCCAATGACATCACGAATCTTATCTGGATTAATTTTCATCGTTTCAACTTTTGGAGCGTATGGTGATAATTCTTTTCTAGGACCTTCAATCGTCGCGAGCATGTTTTCTAAAATATGAAGTCTACCGATACGTGCTTGTTCTAATGCCTCTTCTAAAATGTCTTCACGTAATCCGTCAACTTTAATATCCATTTGAATCGCAGTGATCCCTTTTTCAGTACCTGCAACTTTAAAGTCCATGTCACCTAATGCGTCTTCCATACCTTGAATGTCTGACAGAATTGTATAGTTGTCGCCGTTCATCATCATACCCATCGCAATACCAGCAACTGGTGCTTTAATTGGTACACCAGCGTCCATTAATGCGAGCGTTCCACCACAAATTGACGCTTGAGATGAAGAACCATTGGATTCTAACACTTCAGATACAACACGAATTGTGTATGGGAAATCTTCTTGTGAAGGAATCACTTGACTTAATGCACGTTCTCCTAAAGCACCGTGACCAATTTCACGACGTCCTGGTGCACGAAGTGGCCCAGTTTCACCGACTGAGAAGTGCGGGAAGTTATAGTGATGCATAAAGTGTTTTTCTTCTTCTTCACCAAGCCCATCGATAATTTGATATTCACTTAAACTACCTAACGTCGCAACAGATAACACTTGCGTTTGTCCACGCGTAAATAAACCAGAACCGTGTGTTCTTGGTAAAATTCCTACTTGTGAATTTAATGGACGAATCTCATCCGGTTTTCTTTGGTCTGGACGAATTTTTTCTTCAGTAATTAAATGACGAACAGTGTCAAAGACGACATCGTTAAATAAGCGTTTTGCTTCTTTTTCTTTCTCTTCGAATGCTTCATCTTCTTCGTCTAATTCAGCGATAATTGCATCTTTGATTTCAGATAACTTTTCGTCACGCTCTTGTTTATCAATTGTTAATACGCAGTTTCTAATGTCGTATTCACCAATTTTTTCATCGACGAGTTGTTTAATATCTTCGTCGTCAACTGGCGCTTCAAATTCCATTTTTTCTGGTTTTACGTAATCGACGATTTCTTGTTGGAATTCAACTAATTTCTTGATTTCTTTATGTCCAAAAAGAATCGCTTCAAGCATTTTGTCTTCAGGCACTTCTTTAGCACCTGCTTCAACCATGTTAATTGCATCATGCGTTCCAGCTAAATCAAGTTCTAATATTGAATTGTCAAGCGCTTCAACATCTGGATTAATAATGAATTCATCGTCTTTAATACCGATACGAACTCCAGCAATTGGTCCATTAAACGGAATATCAGATACTGATAACGCAATTGAAGATCCGAGCATCGCTGTCATTTCTGGTGAGTTATCCGGATCAACAGATAATACTGTAGAAATAATTTGAACGTCATGTCTAAAACCGTCCGGGAATAATGGACGAATTGGACGGTCAATTAAACGACTCGCAAGCGTAGCCGCTTCACTTGGGCGTCCTTCACGTTTATTAAATCCACCAGGTATTTTACCTCGTGCGTATAGTTTTTCTTCATAAGCCACTGTCAGTGGGAAAAAGTCCATATCTTTAGGTTCTTTAGATGCAGTTACTGTCGATAACACAACAGTATCTCCGTAACGAACGAGTACTGCACCGTTCGCTTGTTTAGCTACTTCTCCGTATTCAACAATTAGTGGACGTCCTGCCCACTCTGTTTGAAACGTTTTCTTAGTTTCTGTCATAATTTTCTCTCCTCTACATACTTCTCTTTATGATACCATTTTTAGCGATTAATTTATATAAAAAAAAGCATACCAAATGGTATGCTCAGGTTGTCTTAGCGACGTAAACCTAATCTTTGAATTAACTCACGGTAACGTGTAACGTCTTTATCGCGTAAGTAGTTTAATAAGTGTTTACGGCGACCAACCATTTTTAAAAGTCCACGACGTGAATGGTGGTCTTTTTTGTGTACTTTTAAGTGTGCGTTTAATGTGTTAATTTCTTCAGTTAACACTGCAATTTGAACTTCTGGTGATCCAGTGTCCGTTTCGTGTACACGGTATTCTTCGATTAATTGTTGTTTTCTTTCTTTTGACATTGACATAGTCAAGTCCTCCCTTTTATTAAAAAATTCGCTAATACCTGAGTTAAAAGTTAGGGTTTCTAATAACCAAGATATCGCACTTGTCCTATTATAAGCTTATTCGTTATACTTTTCAAGCAGTTTTACTGCGTTCTCTTTATCTTTTGTCATTGCTTCGATTAAATCATCAAGACCGTCAAACTTTTTTTCTCCACGTAAGAAATTGTGAAGATATACAGTCACTTCTTCACCATAAATCGTACGGTCAAAATCGATTAAATGAACTTCAATTGTTACCTTATAATCATCGTGAAACGTTGGTTTTTTACCAATTGACGCGACACCTCGGTAAATTGTGTCATCAGTACCAATTGTCATCGTTACAGCGTATACTCCTAAAGACGGTAGTAAGTATGGCCCATTTGGTTCTATATTTGCTGTTCTAAACCCAATCGTACGGCCACGCTTTTCACCTTGAACAACGACACCGTTAATTTCGTATTCTCTACCGAGTAATTTGTTCGCCTCTTCTAACTGGTCAGATAAAAGTAATTCTCTAATTTTAGTTGTCGAGATTTTTTCATTATCTTCAGTGAACGGTAATACTTTTGTCGTATTAAACGCGTCATACGTTTTTAACGTTGTAATTGAACCTTTTCCGTACTGACCATAAGAAAAGTCAAAGCCTGCAATTACTTCTTTCACATTATTTTTAATTAAATATTCATGAACGAAAGTGTCCGGAGACAATGCTGCGAAGTCACTTGAGAAGTTTACGACAAATAAATAATCAATGCCTTTTTCTTCAAGCATCTTTTCTTTTTCAAGTAGCGGTGTTAAATACGTCGTACGACGTGCTTTCGGATTTAACACGACTGACGGGTGTGGATCGAATGTCATTACTGCTTTTTTAAGATTTTTTTCATCTGCGATTTCAATCATTTTTTCAATAACTTCTTTATGACCTAAATGTAGTCCATCAAAAAAACCAATAGCTAAAGCGGTAGGTTCTAATTGTATGTCAAAGTCATTTGGATAATATAATCGATATGTTTCCATAGTACCCTCACAAATCATTCGACGATAAAAACATTTTAAACGGTTTATATTCGTTTTCTTTATGCTTTTTATAAATACCAATTGGTCTATTGCCCTTTATAAAAAGCACTGTTTCTACATCTTCATTTTTAGTTAATTTCATCATATCAGTTTGAGACATTTTTTGTCCATTGACTGTTTTAAAGAATGGACCGCGTGCCTCTAATTCATCTTTTAACTCTATTTTATAAAAATCATCTAAAACGTCTAAAATTGGAATGATTGACTCACTCGTTACGTCGTCTAATGCAATTGAATCATCTATAGTAAATCCGCATGATTCTGTACGTCTTAAATAAGACATATGTGCGTCTACTCCAAGTTTACGCCCGATATCTACCGCAAGCGTTCGAATATACGTTCCTTTTGAACACGTTACAGTAATTGGAATGTCAATCGTTTCACCAAAATTAATATCCCCTGTACGTTTTAAATCATGAATATACACCACTCGATTTGGCCGAGTCACTGATTCGCCATTACGTGCGTATTCATAGAGCTTTTTACCGTTAACTTTTACAGAACTATACATTGGAACGGTTTGATTATATTCTCTTTCAAAATTTTCAATCGTCTCGTCAATCATTTCTGTAGTGATATGTGAGACGTCACTTGTATGTGTCACTTTACCAGAAGCATCTTCAGTATCTGTTGACACTCCTAACGTTATAACAGCCTCATAACTCTTTTGTCTTTCTTGTAAAATTTCAGTTAGCTGTGTCGCTTGCCCAACAACTACTGCTAACACACCCGTCACATCAGGATCTAATGTGCCGGTATGTCCAACTTTTTTCATATGTAAGATTTTTCTTACTTTAGATACGACATCATGACTCGTCATACCTTTTGGTTTATCTACACATATTACTCCGTGATACATAGTGTCACCTCGTTATTTTTCAAAGACTTTTGTTAATTTTTCAATTAAAAATACAATAATACTTGCAACGACTCCTATAAATATTAGCGATAAAAATGCAGAGCTGAACGATTCAGTTGGTAATAAATGAAAAAATAGTGCATCAATTCCGATAATGATTAGGCCAAGTAGTATTAAATACATTATAAATCACAGTCTATTAGTCATGATTTCTCTCCAATGTATTATTTCTATTAAATATACCATTTATTACATGATATTAAAATATGTAGAAGTATGACTAAAATGAAAAAAGTGGCTAGATACTCTAGCCACTTTGATTATTTTTCTTCGTCTCTAATTTGGTTTAAGATATTCTCAATTCTGTTACCATAATCCACAGACTGATCGTATTTTAAGAAGATTTCTGGCGCTTTTCTAAGTCGAATATTTTTTGCGACTGCTGTACGTAATAAACCTCGATATTTATTTAAAATATCTTCAACTTCTGATTTATTTTCGTTTAACGTCGTAAAGTATACATTCGCATACTCTAGCTCTTCAGAAACTTCAACTTCAGTTACTGTGACGAGTTTTAACGATGATTCTTTGTCCATAACCTCGTTATCAATGACTTCTGTAACTACCTTTTTAATTTCTTCTGCGACACGGTCATTACGCTTTGCCATAATTATACTCTCCTAACTTCAACCATTTCGAACGCTTCAATTTGGTCGCCTTCTTTAACGTCATTAAAGTTTTTAATTGTGATACCACATTCGTATCCAGAAGCGACTTCTTTAGCGTCATCTTTAAATCGTTTCAGTGAGTCGATTTCACCTTCAAAGACTACAACACCTTCACGGATCACTCGAACACCTGAGTCTCGAGTAATCTTACCTTCAGTGACGTAAGAACCAGCGATTGTACCAATTTTAGATACTTTAATCGTTTGACGTACTTCTGCGTAACCAGTCACTTGCTCTTCATATTCAGGGTCAAGCATACCTTTCATTGCTTGTTCGATTTCTTCTAGTGCTTTATAAATGACGCGGTGTAAACGAATATCTACTTTTTCGTTTTCAGCTGTACGACGTGCGTTTGCATCTGGACGTACGTTAAATCCGATAATAATAGCGTTTGATGCATTTGCAAGTGTAACGTCTGACTCGTTAATTGCTCCAACACCTGTATGAATAATACGGATGTTAACTCCTTCGACGTCAATTTTCATAAGTGATGCTGCGAGTGCTTCAACTGTACCTTGAACGTCTGCTTTAAGAATTAAGTTTAAATCTTTTAACTCGCCTTCTTTAAGCGTTTCAAATAAGTTATCTAGACTAATTTTATTTGTAGATTCGCGGTCGCGCATAATTTTGTCTTCTTTACGCTTTTCTCCAACAGCTCTCGCTTTTTTGTCGTCTTTAAATACGACGAAACGATCTCCTGCTTGAGGAATATCATTAAGACCAGTAATTTCAACTGGTAATGACGGACCAGCAGTTTGAATTCTTTCACCTAAATCGTTTGTCATCGCACGTACTTTACCGAACGTGTTACCAACGACGAGTGAATCTCCGACGTGCAGTGTACCATGTTGTACGAGTAACGTCGCAACAGGACCACGTGACTTGTCAAGTTCAGCTTCGATAACTGTACCGATTGCATCACGGTCAGATTTCGTGCTTAACTCTTCAACTTCACTGACTAACGTAATCATTTCAAGTAAGTCGTCGATACCTTCACCTGTTAATGCTGAAAGTGGTACGAAAATTGTATCTCCACCCCAGTCTTCTGGGAATAGTCCATGTTCACCTAACTCAGTCATTACACGGTCTGGGTTTGCTGTTGGTTTGTCGACTTTATTTACCGCAACGATAATCGGTGTCCCGGCAGCTTTTGCGTGGTTTAATGCTTCAATTGTTTGAGGCATTACTCCGTCGTCTGCAGCTACAACAAGTACCGTTAAGTCAGTCACTTGAGCACCGCGTGCACGCATTGTTGTAAATGCTTCGTGTCCAGGAGTATCTAAGAACGTGATATCTTTATCGTTCCAGTGGATTTGGTATGCACCAATATGCTGAGTGATTCCGCCTGCTTCTCCACCTGTAACATTTGCATTACGTATTGAGTCGAGTAACGTTGTTTTACCGTGGTCAACGTGACCCATAATTGTAACAACTGCTGGACGTTCTTCTGTTAATTCTTCGTTTTCTAAATCGAAGTAAATATCTAAGTCTGTATCATCAATGACTTCTTCTTTTTCAGCAGTAAATTCATAGTTTTCAGCTACAATTTCAACTGCTTCGTCGTCAAGACTTTGGTTAATATTTGTCATAATACCAAGCATAAATAAGTCTTTTACAACTTTAGATGCATCCACATTGATTTTTTCTGCAAGATCTCCAACAGTGATTCCTTCTTCATAAGTGAATGAACGATCACCTGAATCAATTGATTTGTTGTTAGAGTGTTTATCTTGCTTATTTTTATTGTCTTTTTTATTGTTTTTCTGGTTGTTGTTATTATGCTTATTCTTCTTGTGATCTTTTTTATTGTTTTTGTTATTTTTATGTTTTTTATTATTTTGTTTATGATTATTGTTTTTATTGCTGTTTTTCTTGTTGTCTTTATTATTGTCTTTTTTAACAAACTTACTATCTAGTAATTTTACATCGTCATCATTTAAAGACTGCATATGTGAGTTATAGTCTTTACCGTTATCTTTTAAAGCATTGATGACTTCTTTACTTTGTAAGTTATGTTGTTTCGCGTATTCATGAATTCTAATCTTACTCATTGAATCACGTTCCTTTCTCATTCAGCTCTAACAACTTCTTTTTAAAGCCGTTATCCGTGATACC